>CAZKDD010000019.1:0-11673 GCA_964551535.1 uncultured Thiotrichales bacterium
GTGCGGAGATGCTAGGGACTGTGCGTAATAATGCGTTCATGCCTTGAACAGACTCAACACCATATGCATTTTTTTGCGCCATATTTTTAGTCGCACCATGCCGACTGTAGTAGAGTATCAAAATAGGTTTCATTTAAATTAACTCCAATAGTTTTTCAGGCGGTCGTGCAATTATGGCTCGACCATTGTAGAGAATAATTGGTCGCTGCATAATCTTAGGATAAGACATTATTGCTTGAACGATTTCTTGTGTGGATGATTTGCTTAGGTCAATATTGAGTTGTATCCACTCTTGCTCTTGCGCACGAACAAGTTCTTTTGCAGGGACTCCTGCTGTAATTATTTGTGTAAGTTGCTCGTGAGTGGGTGTGTTTGTTAGATAATCTATACTGATAAAGTTTATTTTATTTTTTTCCAATAAAGCAATTGCTCCACGAGATTTTGAGCAGTTGGGATTATGAAAAATTGTAAGTTGCGTCATAAGTATTTGAGTGAAGAGGCTTGGTTAGGTTTCCACAGCAGTGATGATTTGAGTTGTCCAGTGATTTTTAATCTTTAGTTTTTTATTAACTTCAGAAGATTACTCAACATATGCCTCTCAAACAACCAGTATAGTGCCAAGTTATACTGTTTAGTACCCCGTAAATTATTTTATGTAAACAGATGTACTTAAAGGCTATGATATTACTTATGCAAGCAGATCATAAATCTTAGAAGACACTGTTTATTGGGAATTGGATTAGTTTGATGTGCTTGACTCTGCTTAACCCCGAAGACCTGTTTTAATAGTTTGAATTTATATTCACCAACTACAATGTACTCAATATGCCCAACAACGAAACTACTATAATCGATCTTTTACTGGA
This sequence comes from uncultured Thiotrichales bacterium, assembly GCA_964551535.1. Taxonomy (GTDB): domain Bacteria; phylum Pseudomonadota; class Gammaproteobacteria; order UBA4575; family UBA4575; genus UBA1858. The sequence goes on from CAZKDD010000019.1 coordinate 867, forward strand.
TGGTCGAGGCGTGGCTGATCAAGAAGGAAAGAAAGTATTTATTCCGTTTACGATTCCAGGTGAGCGCGTTTTATATCAACCAAGAAAGAAAAAGAAAAAGTTTGATGAGGCGCGTCTACTTGAGATATTGGAGCCAGCGGTAGAGCGAGTGCCAGCAAAGTGTGAATACTTTACTGTTTGCGGTGGTTGCACTTCTCAGCATATTGAAACGAAGGCTCAATTAGCATTCAAGCAAGCATCGGTCATTGAGACAATTCGTAGGATTGGGCGCGTTGAAGTGCAACATATTGCTCCCCCAATGTCAGATAAGGTTTGGCGCTATCGTAGACGTGCTCGATTGGCGGTCAAATATGTTGAAAAAAAAGGTCGAGCTCTGGTGGGCTTTAGAGAGAAGGATGCCCCTTATGTTGCTGATATGTTGAGTTGTGAAGTATTACATCCAAACATAGGCGAGCTCATTTCACCGCTTTCTGATTTGATTTCAGCTTTTTCAATTAGGGATAAAGTTCCTCAAATCGAATGTAGCGTAGCAGAGAATGCAACTTCGATGGTGTTTCGAGTATTAGCACCACCCAGTGATGGAGATTTAGAATCGTTAGCAAGTTTTTCAAAACAATATGATATTCGCATATATTTACAAACTAAGGGTTTAGATACAGTTAAGCCATTGAATGACGGAGAATTTGATGAGCCTATGTATTTCACAATGCCATCTGGGAACATTCGTCTAGAGTTCTCGCCTGTTGATTTTATACAAGTTCACCATGAAATAAATCAGCGTATGGTTCAGCAGGCTATCGATTGGCTTGAGCTGAGCTCGCAAGACTGTGTACTTGATCTTTTTTGTGGTTTAGGAAATTTTACCTTGCCAATTTCTACTATAGTCAAAAAAGCATTAGGTGTAGAGGGGGATGGTAATCTGGTTGAACGAGCCAGACATAATGCAATGATCAATGGATGCACACAAGCTCATTTTGAGACAGTGGATTTATTTGCAATAGATGAAAACTGCGAGTGGTTACAGCAGAAGTGGGATGCCGTGATTATTGATCCTCCACGGGCTGGTGCGCGCGAGGTGATATTTACTTTGCACCAGGTGGCGCCAGAAAAAATATTATATGTGTCCTGTCATCCGGGTACTTTAGCTCGTGATGCGGAGGTGTTGGTGCATGAGCTAGGATACCAATGCGCGCGAGTTGGTGTCATGGATATGTTTCCACACACCGGGCATGTTGAAACCATGGCCTTATTCGTCAAGCGCAAGCCATAGCGGCGGCTGGGTTTTGATGGATTAACGCTTATCTATGAGTGCGAATACGTCTGTCAAACTTGATCTGTAATATGTTACCGCGCGGTTGGACTTCGTCCTCGACAACAGTACTAGGTCTTAGTTGATAATAGTCCGTTGAGCTGGTAGCTAGTCCTTGAATGACAGCCTCTTGGCATCCTGAAGTGGTAGAGCTTGTGTCTTCGACGCAAGGCTTAAGGCCTGGTAGAAATGTGGTCTCATATTTAGTGTAGCTGGAATAGGTCGGTGTAATATTTTCAGGCCGTTCGTTTTGATTGGAGAGTATTAGCGCTTGTGGTGTGACCAGATCAATATTGTCCTGTGCAAACGAGGTGTCTGGCCATGCGAAAACGAATAAAGTACTGACCACAGATAACGCCACAGTGAACCTACTAACTCTGTATCGATTGTGCGTGCTTCGCATGATATTTCCCCGTCAGTTTGATACCTATAATTTTACTCCTGAGTAAAAAAAATAGCTATAAACACTATCTAATCACGATAATAGTCTGGCATCTAGTGTGTCCTGTGAGCTAAAATCAGACACTTAGATTAATAACCTATCTAGATACTCTAAGAACCAGAATTAATTAGTCATCAAGGATATGACGATTTTGAGATCAATCTTTAAAGAAATTTAGGATAACGCAACCATGCCCATCTATGAATATCAATGTCAGGAATGTGGACATCGCTTTGAGGCGCTGCAAAAAATTAGTGATGCTCAGCTAACTACCTGCCCACAATGTCAAGCAGAAGCATTAAAGAAGTTGGTCTCAGCCGCAGGGTTTCGGTTAAGTGGTAATGGATGGTACGAAACTGATTTCAAATCGGGCAAACAGAAAAATATCGCAAAGAGCGATTCCTCAAATGCATCTGGTAAGTCCTCAGATAGTGCTAGTTAGAACAAGATCGAGCTTTTAGTACTCATGATACGTCGCTACCTAGTTGCCGGCTTATTAGTATGGGTGCCATTAGGTATCACTTTTTTAGTGATTAAATTTTTGCTTGATTTAATGGATAAATTATTATTTGTGTTGCCGGTTGAATGGCGGCCGGAGACATTGCTGGGATTTACTATCCCAGGTTTTGGATTGATGTTGGCAGTGATTTTGCTGTTATTGACTGGCTTTGTTGGTGCAAACCTAATAGGTCGTCGATTGCTGCGCATTTGGGAATCTTTTCTTGAGAGTATTCCTCTGGTTCGCACGTTGCATTCATCAGTAAAGCAAATATTATCAAGTATATTGTCCACAGGTGGGCATTCTTTCAGAAAGGTCTTGTTAATTGAGTATCCAAGACGTGGAATATGGACTTTGTGCTTTCAGACCAGTGCCGCTTCTGAGGAAGTGCAGGCTAAGATGGATAAAGACTCGATTGTGGTATTTGTACCCACTACACCCAATCCGACATCTGGTTTTATTATTGTCGTCGCAGAGGAAGATACACGAGAATTAGATATGGATATTGAGACAGCACTTAAGTTGGTGATGTCACTGGGCATAGTCTCTGATGATGATCGTCACTCAAAAGTTGATTCGAGTAGATCGACTCCGTAATATCCCACATTTTGTCCCCAGAGATAACCATAGATTTCTAAATATTCAGGAAAAATAGCATGCGAAGCCAATACTGCGGAAACGTCACCCAGGAAAATATCGATCAAACTGTAACCTTATGCGGTTGGGTGAATCGACGCCGTGATCATGGCGGAGTCATTTTTGTTGATTTGCGTGATCGTGAGGGTTTAGTGCAAGTGGTATTTGACCCTGATCGTGATGAAATTTTTCACTTGGCTGAGCAAATTAGAAATGAATATGTTTTAAAGGTTGAGGGACGTGTGAGAATGCGCCCTGAAGGCACACAAAATCCCGAATTAACCACTGGTATGATTGAAGTTTTGGCGACCAACTTGATCGTACTGAATGCATCTGAAACACCTCCTTTTCAGATTGATGATGAGGATGTAAATGAAGAGGCACGTTTGCGTTATCGCTATATAGATTTGCGTCGATCTGTTATGCAAAACAACATGCGTATGCGTGTGGATGTGATAAATGCTCTGCGTCACTTTTTAGATGATAATGGTTTTATGGATATCGAGACGCCTATGCTGACAAAAGCGACTCCAGAGGGGGCACGTGACTACCTTGTTCCAAGTCGAATACATGAAGGTGCATTTTTTGCTCTGCCCCAATCTCCTCAAATCTTTAAACAGTTGTTAATGATGAGTGGATTTGATCGTTATTACCAAGTGGTACGTTGTTTTAGGGATGAAGATTTAAGAGCAGACCGCCAACCAGAATTTACACAGCTAGATATAGAAACTTCATTCATGGAAGAAGAAGACATCATGTTGATGATGGAGGGTATGATCAGAGATGTCTTCAGAAACACACTCGATGTTGAATTGCCCCAACCATTTCCGCGCATGTCTTACTCGGAAGCGATGCATCGTTATGGTTCAGATAAGCCTGATTTACGCATACCGCTGGAATTGATCGATATCACCGATCTGATGACCGATGTTGAATTTAAGGTTTTTAGTGGACCGGCCAATGACCCTAAAGGACGAGTCGCTGTGTTGAAGCTACCTAATGGGGGTGAGCTGACGCGTAAAGAAATTGATGACTATACAAAATTTGTCAGTAACTATGGAGCCAAAGGATTGGCCTATATTAAAGTCAATGATGTTGAACAAGGGCGTGAGGGATTACAAAGTCCAATATTGAAGTTTTTACCGGATGAGGTGATCGCACAGATTATTGAACGTGCTCAGCCAGTAGCCGGTGATTTACTCTTTTTTGGAGCGGACAAGACGCAAGTTGTTAATGACGCACTTGGCGCATTGCGCGTTAAATTAGGTCTAGATCGTCAACTTTTGGAATCGCAGTGGGCACCGTTGTGGGTAATAGATTTTCCAATGTTTGAATGGGATGAAAAAGAAAATAGATGGAATGCCTTGCATCATCCATTTACTGCGCCTAATTTTGATAGCGCCGAACAACTATTAGAACAGCCAGGTGAGAGTCTCTCACAAGCCTATGATATGGTGCTAAATGGTACGGAAGTAGGTGGGGGGTCTGTACGTATTCATCGTCAGGATATGCAAAAAGCCGTGTTTCAAACTTTGAATATATCTGATGAAGAAGCACAAAATAAGTTTGGATTCCTATTAAATGCACTGAAATATGGATGCCCCCCACATGCGGGCATTGCATTTGGTTTGGATCGTTTAATTATGTTGATGACTGGTAGCGATTCGATTCGTGATGTTATGGCATTCCCCAAAACTCAAACAGCAACATGTCCGTTGACCGACGCCCCAGCTCCTGTAAGTGAACGTCAACTCAAAGAGTTGAGTCTAAGAATTCGAACAAAAAATAAAAGTTAATGGCTGATATGAAATCTTAGGTACTTATTTCTGAGTTGCGACAGCCCAGATCAATTGTGCCGATTCTGGGAATTGGCTACTCAGTATATTTATATAAGAGTTCTCTAATTTTTTTGTTTTATTTAGCCGACTGATTTGTATGCCGAGCTTTAATGTGTCTGGCGTGTGTTGCGCTATTTGAGAATATTCTGTTAGATAACGATGAGCCGTATCGCCCTGTTCGTTGAGATAGTAGATTTTTGCCAATTGGAACAAAACGATTTTGTTTTGAGGCTGTACTTCTAAGGCAAGAAGGAAGTAATTTTTAGCATCGGAGATATCAGGTATACGCAATGAACATAAGCCTGCATTAGTGTAAGCAATTTCACGTTGGGGATTATTGATGTTCGATGCGGCTTGTAAAAAAAGTTCCATGGCCTTGCTTTTGTCATTATTCTCACATATATAACTGACCATATTTATCTCTTTATGCTGTGTTTTTTCTCGATAACTCTTTGAACAGCACATACAAGCGAGACTATTGACACGAAGTGGATTAATATCTTTATTGTTGCTCTAAACTGACAGTTTTTATTGCAACCACACCTGTATAGTTATTGAAGTATCGCTGATGTTTTTTAATATCAGAGCGCAAACTATTGAATTTACTGGTAACACTATGACAAATCCAACGGAAGACGATAAAAAATTCAAACGACCTGAATCCGTTTTGGTGCTCATATATAGTCTGTCTGGCGATGTTTTAATGTTGCACAGAACTTTCCCTGAGGATTTCTGGCAGTCTGTCACTGGTAGCTTAGAGTGGGGTGAGGAGGCTGATGCCGCAGCAGTTAGAGAATTGCGAGAAGAAACAGGACTTGATGGATTCGATGTGATCAATTGCCAGCATAGTCAAGAATTTGAGATTTACTCTATCTGGCGTGATCGTTATCCACCAGGTACTACACACAATAAGGAACATGTGTTTTTGTTGGAATTAGATGAGTGCCGACCAGTGCATCTCAATCCGCGTGAACACACAGAATTTCGTTGGGTATCACGAGAGGAAGCGATTCAATTGGCCACCTCTCATACCAATGCTGAAGCGATATTAAAGTGGGTGCCTGAATTACCCCTTTAAGCGATCACCCCAATACACCAACTGACAATGTTAGTGTTAAAATAAAATTAATAAGTTAATCGATATTCGGAAATTATGGCAGGACATAGTAAGTGGGCAAATATACAGCATCGTAAAAAAGCCCAAGATGCGAAACGCGGGAAAATATTTACTAAGTTGATACGTGAGATCACCGTAGCCTCGCGCATGGGCGGCTCAGACCTGGATTCAAATCCAAGGTTACGATTAGCAGTCGACAAGGGGTTGAGTGCTAATATGAACAAGGACACTATTGATCGTGCTATCAAGCGCGGTGCTGGTGAACTTGAGGGGATGGAATATGAAGAGATACGCTACGAGGGCTATGCTCCCGGAGGCACTGCCATATTAGTGGATTGTCTGACTGATAATCGTAATAGAACAGTATCAGATGTTCGACATGCTTTTACCAAAGCGGGGGGCAATCTTGGCACCAGCGGGTCAGTTGCTTATATGTTTAACAAACAAGGTGTGATTAGTTATTCAGCAGGTATTGATGAGGATCATCTCATGGAGATTGCACTTGAATCAGGTGCCGATGACATTATCAACAACGAAGATGGATCAGTCGATATTATTTGTCAGCCTGAAAATTTTCTGGGTTTAAAAGAAGCATTAGATGCTGCCGGCCTTCATGCTGAAATGGCTGAGGTGTCAATGCGTCCTGCCACACTGACAACGGTTGATGCTAAGGACGCTGAAAAGATTATCCGTTTAATCGATGTGTTAGAGGAACTCGATGATGTTCAAGATGTTTACTCTAACGCTGACTTTCCTGAAGAAGCACTGGAGAATATCAGTTAAACCTGAATTTACACGTATTTTGGGCGTTGATCCTGGGTCAATCAGGACAGGGTTTGGTCTGATCGAGAGTAATGGGCAGCAAAGTCGCTATATTGATAGTGGTCACATCAAGCTCAATGGCGAACATCTACCACTTAAACTTGGACAAATCTTCTTTGACCTTAGCCAGATAATCGAGCAATACAAACCCCATGAAATGGCCATAGAGCAGGTTTTTATGGCTAAAAATGCAGGGTCTGCCTTGAAATTGGGGCAGGCGAGAGGGGCAGCAATCACGGCTGGCGTGAATGCCGATTTGCCGGTTTATGAATATAGTGCGAAATCTGTTAAACAAGCCGTCGTCGGTTACGGAGCTGCCAGTAAAGATCAAATCCAGTTGATGGTATCGAAAATTCTGAATACCCGTGTCAGTATGCAAGAAGATGAGGCTGATGCAGTCGCTATAGCTCTGTGTCATGCGCATACTGGACTTAAAAATTATTTAAACAAAGAGAAATAATCATTCTATGATCGGACGTTTACGCGGAATTTTAATCAGTAAACAAGCGCCTGAACTGATGCTAGAGGTTGCTGGTGTGGGTTATGAGCTCAATGCCCCTATGTCGACGTTTTACCAACTTCCAGATACAGGAGAAGAGATCATCCTCTATACACATCTTAATATCAGGGAGGATGCACACACCCTATATGGATTTCATTCTACTGCTGACCGAAGTTTATTCCGTACGCTACTCAAAGTGAATGGTGTTGGTGCTAAAATGGCGTTAGCTATACTTTCGGGTATGGACGCGCATGGATTTAAGCAATGTATACAACTCGGTGATACGGATGCTTTGGTAAAATTGCCCGGAGTTGGTAAAAAAACAGCTGAACGTTTAATAGTAGAATTACAAGATCGACTCGGTGTAGAGCAAGGTGAGGTGGCTTCGTTACCAACAGGCAATTCAGTCGGTGCAATAAGTGTTGCTGTGGATGAGGCTGTTTCTGCATTAACCGCGCTTGGATACAAACCCACAGATGCTCTGAGGATGATTAAAAAAGTCCAAGATCAGTCAGATCAATGTGAAGATCTGATTCGACTGGCATTACAAAATAGCTTCAGTAAATAAGCGATTGCAGCAAACAACCAGATGAGTGCGATGAGTGATGAACGACTAATAACAGGGCAGGCCACCAGTGGGGAGGAAGGTGCTTATGAACGCGCTATTCGTCCCAAGCGTTTGACTGACTATACCGGCCAGACGGCGGTATGCGAGCAGATGAATATTTTCATCAGTGCGGCACGTCAACGTGAGGAGGCGCTGGATCATGTGCTCATTTTTGGCCCTCCTGGTCTCGGAAAAACCACTCTCTCACATATTATTGCTAATGAGTTATCCGTCAATATGCGACAGACATCTGGCCCAGTGCTTGAAAAGGCCGGTGATCTCGCTGCGATTCTCACTAACTTGGAAGAAAATGACGTCCTATTTGTCGATGAGATTCATCGACTCAGTCCAGTGGTTGAAGAAGTCTTATATCCAGCCATGGAAGATTTTCAATTAGATATTGTTATTGGCGAAGGCCCCAGTGCACGATCCATCAAACTTGATCTTCCACCATTCACATTAGTAGGTGCAACGACTCGAGCGGGCTTATTGACTTCTCCCTTGCGTGATCGATTTGGAATTGTTCAACGTTTAGAATTTTATACTCATGAAGAACTCAGTTCTATTGTGTCTCGTTCAGCAAAAATATTGAACGTAGAGTTAGATTCTGCAGGAAGTATTGAGATTGCTAAGCGCTCCCGCGGCACTCCGCGAATTGCTAATCGATTGCTGCGGCGAGTTCGTGATTATGCACAGGTTAAGGGAGACGGCATCATCACCAAGGCTCTTGCTGATCAAGCGTTGGATATGCTGAATGTTGATCACCATGGTTTTGATCATATGGATAGACGCATACTGCTTGCCGTGATTGAGAAATTTGATGGTGGTCCAGTTGGTTTGGATAGTCTATCGGCTGCCGTGGGTGAAGAGCGTGGCACTATTGAAGATGTTATTGAACCGTTCCTAATACTCAATGGATTTTTGATGCGAACGCCGCGTGGACGAGTTGCCACTATGAATTGTTATAGGCACTTTGGCTTAGCTGTACCAGATCAGCTCCAACATACAAAAGACGATGATTTATTTGGTGAGTAATTGATGACCACATTTCATTGGCAGTTGAATGTTTACTATGAAGATACTGATGCAGGTGGGGTCGTTTACTATGCTAATTATCTGAAATTTCTAGAGAGAGCTCGAACAGAATGGTTGCGCTCAAAAGGAATTAATCAATATCAAGTCAGCAAAGATTATGGTGCCATATTTGCAGTGCGATCAGTGAGTATTGATTATAAAAAACCGGCTCAACTTGATGATCAGTTATCTGTAAGTGTTGAAGTATTAGAAGTACGCAAGGCCAGTCTTAGTATGGAACAAAACATTGTAAATAATAATGATGAATTAATTGTGAACGCGGCGGTCAATATAGTATGTTTGCATGATGAGAGTTTTTCGCCGCGTCCTATACCACAAACTATCTATGAGGCTATCAAATAATGCATGTTGATATGAGTATTTATCGTCTGGTGGCAGATGCTAGTTTATTAGTGCAATTAGTTATGTTGATGTTAGTTCTCGCCTCTTTAATCTCATGGACTATGATTGTTAGTAAAGCCAAAGTTCTAAAGCAAGCTAATAAACAAGCCAATGAATTTGAAGACCGATTCTGGTCAGGGGCTGATCTACCCTCATTGTACGAAAAGGTCAGTAATAAACGTAACTTATCGGGTATGGAACATATTTTTGTGGCAGGCTTTAAAGAATATATTCGTTTGCATAAGACAAACAGAGTCTCTGCTCTCTCAATCAGTGACACATCACTGCGTTCTATGAAAGTCGCCTTGTCGCGTGAAATTGATTTTTTAGAAAACTATCTGTCTTTTCTAGCAACAGTGGGATCAACCAGTCCATATATAGGATTATTTGGCACTGTATGGGGCATCATGAATTCATTCAGAGCACTTAGCGATGCTCAGCAAGCCACACTGGCAGCAGTGGCCCCTGGCATAGCAGAAGCTCTAATTGCTACAGCTATGGGTTTGTTTGCAGCTATCCCAGCGGTTATTGCATACAATCGTTATTCTAATCAAGCGGATCGTTTGATCACTCGTTATGATAACTTCGTAGAAGAGTTTACAGCCTTGCTACAAAGGCAAGCTATTTTGCATAAAAATGATGACATGAGTGCACAGGAAACAACAGCAATGAAGGCTGACTAAAATGTCACGCTTGAGCATGTCACGTCGTCGCAAACCTATGTCGCAAATTAATGTAGTGCCTTACATTGATGTTATGTTAGTGCTGTTAGTGATATTTATGGTGACAGCGCCTATGTTTAATCAAGGCGTGCAAGTTGACTTGCCGCGCGCTCCATCTGAGCCAATAAAAGATTTTATGGAACAGAAAGAGCCATTCATAGTCTCTGTGGATGCGCAGGGTAAAATCTATGTCAATCAGTCAGCAAATCCTAATCAAGCACTTAACTTTGAGGAATTTCAACAACAAGCTGCTGGCTTGATTGCTAGTCAATCTCAAAAGCAAGCTTATGTAAAGGGTGATCATCATGTTCAATACGGCACTGTAATGAAAGTGATGGTTGTATTACAGCAAGCTGGCGTAGCCTCTGTAGGTTTGATCTCACAGCCGGAACGAGATCAATAAGGGGTCATGGCAAATCAGAAACCCTTTCCAATCAGTTCGATCATTATTGCGCTTCTAGTTCATGTTGGCGTCTTTATCTTATTAATTATTGGATTGCAGATAACTCCACGGCCTAATAGTGGCATGGTTGACCCTATAAAAATTGTTCAGGCAGAAGTATTGGATGGGGCGACAATCGAGGCTGAAAAAAAACGTATACAACAAGAGCGAGCTAGACTAGAGCGTCAACGCCGTGAATTAGCTCTAAAAAAGCAGCGCGAAAAAGAGAGACAACAGCGTTTGGCACTGGAGGCAAAACAACGTGAAGAACAAAAGCGTCAGGCGGAAATCAAAAAAGCACAACGTGAGAAAAAACTTGCTGAACAGGCTAGGGTAGCGGCTGAAAAGGCAAGGAAACAAGCGGAAGAAGCAAAAAAACAGGCCGAAATACAAGC
>CAZKDD010000020.1:0-11287 GCA_964551535.1 uncultured Thiotrichales bacterium
ACAGTGCCTGTCCATGCGCACAGGTAAGGTTTCGATGCCTTGCAGTATTTGGAAACTATTAAATGGTGAAATAGCTGAGCCCATATTGCGCAAAGGTACGACACGTGCGCGCCCAATGAAAGCAGCCTCACCCATATCTTTGGTATAGACCACGCCATGGTAGGAAGGATCGGGCTCATTCAGCATAGGAAAGCGTTGTTTATGTTCGGCCCATGGGAAGTTGCCAGAATCAACAATGACTCCGCCGATGGAGGTGCCATGCCCTCCCATATATTTTGTGAGTGAGTGAATCACGATGTCTGCGCCATGCTCAATGGGGCGGCACAGATAGGGAGTGGGCACAGTATTATCGATCATCAACGGCACCCCATGTTTATGCGCCATCTCTGCAACTGCGGTGATGTCTAAAATATTACCTGCAGGGTTGCCCAAAGATTCAGCGAATACGGCCTTGGTTTTATCATCAATAAGTTTTTCCATGCTTTCAATATCATAGTGTTCAGCAAATCGTACTTCTATGCCCAGCCGTGGCAGCGTGTGTGCAAATAAGTTATAGGTGCCGCCATAAAGGGAAGCTGTAGAGACGATATTATCGCCCTGTTCGGCGATAGCAAAAATAGAATAAGTGATAGCAGCCATGCCTGATGATAGGGCCAATGCACCAATGCCACCTTCCATCGCTGCCACTCGCTGTTCAAGCACGGAGCTGGTGGGGTTCATAATGCGAGTATAGATGTTGCCCTCAACCTTGAGATCAAACAGGTCTGCTCCATGTTGAGTGTCATCAAATGAGTAAGAGGTGGTCTGGTAAATGGGCACTGCGACCGCCTTAGTCGTAGGCTCTGGAGTGTAGCCACCATGTACGGCAATTGTTTCTATTTTCATATTATTGTTACCTATTAATTAACCTAGCAGATGATAGCACTATTTTATGTATCGGTACGCATCGTCCAGGTGGGAATTTTATCTGCATGGATGATTTCATGCTTGAGCAGCCATTGTCTAGCATCTTCACTATCCTCATTGAACCAGCGTTGCGTAGAACCTAAACGAAAACTGTATCCCCATGCATTCATATTTTGCATATGTTCTTGCATGCTAAAGCCTGCAATATGATCTGACCAAAGTAGTTGTAAATAACAGCAAGCTGCTTCTTCCAAGGCACTGCCTCCGGCATCAACTGAGTCGGATTGACGCTGTGTCTCCGACATGCACACATAGTGAGCCGTCTCATGCAGCAGTGAGTGCAAAGGGGTATCGCCCCGAACATAGATTTGAGACTTTTTACGGCCGGCTTCTGAGTTCCCCCAGAAACTATAGGGGATTGGGGTATGATTGGCTACTCGAGTTAATTTAAGGCCGTATAGTTGTAAAAAAGGCTCAATTACACGATCAGGAATGGTGTTAAGCCGTCGCATTGAAGAAAAATTCATGTATTCTGGTTATTAAATGAGCTGTGATCGTTAATATATCATATTGAATTATTGTTAGATGACCTACGAATCTTATCGATTTGGGTTATACTAGCGCCGCCCAATAGGGTCATGGAGATTCAACTCAGGTTACAACACAGGATTTATTAAAGATGATTTCATACGTTCGACGAATTTTTATTCTTAGCCTATTTATTTTTAGTACACAGAGTTTCGCTGCGGGTGACGCAGTGCGCGGAGCAGTCATAGGCGAGACATGTTTAGGTTGTCATGGAGTTACAAGCTATACGAATGTTTATCCCACGTATAAAGTGCCAAAACTAGGTGGTCAGCACGAAGCTTACATCGCAGCTGCACTTAAAGCTTATCGCTCAGGTGAAAGAACGCATAAAACCATGCATGCGCAAGCTAGCAAAATGACTGATCAAGATATTGCTGATATTTCAGCTTATTTGGTAAGCATTCAGTAGCTGTACTGACGGGTCACAGATCTCACAACACAGAATCAAGCTGGGCAGAGATTGGTGTGAACATTGAATTTAAAAGTAAGTCGTCAAAGGAATAACAATGAAACAATTAATTATAGGATTACTATTCAGCACTCTTCTTAGCTCGGTCGCTATGGCTGCGGGTAGTGCGCAAGCAGGTAAAGAAAAAGCTGCGGCATGCGTTGCATGTCATGGTGAGGCAGGTATCAGTGCTGTACCTACCTTCCCTAATTTAGCCGGTCAGTATGAGGACTATCTCTATCACGCACTTAATAGTTATAAAACCGGTGGGCGCAATAATGCCATTATGATTGGTATTTCTGCTGGTTTGAGTAAGCAAGACATGGAAGACCTAGCTGCATACTTTGCTAGCTTACAAGGTTTAAATAGTTACGGCTTGCCTGAGTAGTTGTTTTAAACACGCTAATGCTTCAGTGCCACACACCACTCTGGCGCCTTTTTCACCCAGGCAGAGTCGTTATTGAGTGAATCTCATTATTAATCGTAACCAGTTCTAATTAGTCGTTTTTAGTCATCGCCAACAAGGCGATGACTGAGTCTATAGAGTGTGAATTTGAAGATAATATTGAAATTCACACTCAGTCATTTAGATAGACATTTTCATCGCAAAATGGCCTACAGATAATCTTTATTAAAAATTAATCCATCCACCACTGTCTGAATTCAGAAGTAAAAATCTTTAGTGTAGGATCATTATAAATATGATCTCTATTAATATGATTTTTATTGAAATGATGCTTAATTATTATGATCCCTAGCTGGGTCTATTGCTGTTGTTGCCATTCTTCTGGAGTGTAAGCTTTGATAGTGAGGGCGTGCAGCGCGCCACTCATGATGTGCTCATTGACTGTGGCATAAACTAGTTGATGTTCCTTGAGCATGGTGAGCCCCTCAAAGGCTGTGCTGATTACAGTTGCCTCGTATTTGCCTCCATCACCTGTGACTATAGCTTCACAATCATCTATGCCATTTTCGATTAATTGTTTGATTTCATCCGTTTCCATTTGCTTGTCTCTCGCTGTTAATACTCAAAATTTTGTGTTGAAGTGTACCACGCTCCATTAATTATCGAGCATTTGCATTAATTGTGTGCCGATTTCAGAGTGGCGCCAGCCAGCTGTAATTTTACTCTCTTCACCCAGTATGAGACTGACGATAGATTTTCGATTGGCTAATAATGAAGGCGAGGTTCCAATTTGTTGTGATTTTTCCAATGTTGCCTGCATCATTTTTTTCACTAATGCTTGTTGTTGTTTACTAAGGCGGCGATCAACCACCGTCAAATTATTATCTATTGGATAAGCTTGCTCTAGCACAGTGTGAATATTTTTAGCATGTCTGAGGGATTTGGGAGCATATTGCTCAAGTATTGAGTGTATTTGGGTTGGTGAGTGAGGTTTATTTTGCGCTAATGCTAGTATTGCTTGATCATTGAGAATCCAGCGGCGTGGGAGGTTCTTTTGTACAGCAGTATTCTCACGCCAAGCCGCTAAGGCTTGGACTATACTCAGGTCTGAAGACACGACACGCCCAATGCCCTTCACCTGTTGCCAAGCTTGATCAGGATAGAGTTGGTAGGTAGCAGGATTGGTTAAGTGTGCACATTCTTCATCTAACCAATGTATACGCTGTTTTTCTTGTAAAGCTTGTTTAAAATGTCGGTATAAGTCACCGAGATAATTCACATCATCTAGAGCGTAGTCAATTTGAGCTGCTGTTAGCGGGCGTCGACTCCAATCAGTACGACTCTGAGTTTTAGGTAAGCGGATGGATAGAACTTGAGCAACTAATTCTGCATAGCTGATTTGCTCATCAAGTCCCAGTATGCTGGCTGCAATCTGAGTGTCAAAAAGGGGTGTAGGGATAATATTATATTCTGATCGCAGTACTTCTATATCTTGACGCGCGGAATGAAATATTTTTGTTTGTGGCAAATTAAGCAATTTTTTTAAACTTGAAGGGTCATTTAAACTCAACACATCGATACATACGCTGAGGTCTTGTGTGGCAATTTGTACTAAACATAATTTTGCGTAGTAAGTGGATTCTCTTATGAACTCAGTATCAATTGCCAGCCACTGTGAATGTTGAATGGTTTCTAGCAACTGCTGTAAGTCGATAGTGTTAGTAATAATGGAGGCAGTCATTTGAAATATTTCGTAATCGCTTTAATGGCTTCATTTGTTGGCACGCTGCCTGCATCGACACAGTGGCAATCTAAGTATTTTCATGACCATTCTTTGGTGGGAAAAATTTTCCATGTAGAAAAGAGACGATGGATCAGCTTTGATAGTTTAACTGAAATTATGCAAGAGCATAATATTGTACTGTTGGGTGAGACACACTCGAACCCTGATCATCATAATTTACAGGCGCAAGTCATTACGAATTTGATTCAGGTGGGTGAGTCACCAGCAATTGTTATGGAAATGTTGGAATATGATCAGCGTATTAACGATCATTCTTCTGATGAGGCGCTACTCAATGCCGCTGAAATTTTATCACCACGGTGGGATTGGTCTTGGTATCAACCGATTGCACGCGTCGCTTATGAGAACCAGTTACCCCTACTAGGGGGTAATTTGAATGAACAGACATTAAAAGACATCAGGCAGCAAAATTCATGTGAGTTTGATTTAGCGGGTCTGACGATGAATATATGTCAGTCTTTGCCGACAACAGCAGTATCTCAAATACAACAGCTGATTTATGAATCGCATTGTGAATATATGCCGTTGCAACATACTCGTGGCATGGCGTATGCACAAATTGCTAAAGATATTGCATTTGCCAATAAGCTGATGTCTAACAGTGAAAATAATCTTGCCGTATTGATTGCAGGCAGTGTGCATGTGCGTAAAGATATTGGTGTACCTATTCATCTGCAACAGTTGGGTCAGTCTGCGCTATCGATTGGCTTTGTGAATGTACATCCTGATTTTCACAAGATTAGTGATTACACGGCATTGACGCCTAAGGATTCTGCCTACGATGTGTTGGTGTTTACGCCCAGTGATAGAGATCAAGATCCCTGTATTGAATTCGCAAAGCAGTTAGAAAAGATGAGGCAGTAATAACGATTGCCTGCGATCAGAACACATCATGATGGTGCCCGCTGGCACGCATTAGCATGGTCAGAACCGGCCAGCACAATGCGCTACTAATAATAGGCGTCCAATACAACCAGGTTTCAGGAGACTCTTCTAGCGCGCCATAGATCCACAGATTGAGGCTCATGTATGGGAGTAATAACAATGCAACCAGTAACATTTGCTGTAGGTATGAGTAATTACCTAAACGATAATGTACTTTTATTGCGATGGCGGCAGTAATTGCAAAGCCTAGAGCATGTTGTCCTAATAAGGTGCCACGTAATACATCTATAATCAGACCGCTGCACCAGGCAGAGCCCAGACCGAAAGTTTGTGGACTGGTCATGCTCCAATAGATAGCGACTAAAATAATCCATTCGGGGCGAAATGGTTCTGCCCATGTGGGTAATGGAATAAGAGTTAAGATAATGGCCAGCATGAATGAGCCAAGTATTAATGTCACATTGTGATTAGTCTGACTCATGGCTGGGAGCTTTTACCTGTAGATAATGAATTGGCATTATCCCAGAGCAGTAATACTTCTCGGATTTGATTGAGCTCAACCAATGGGCGTGCTTCCACCTCTAGGAAAGGGACGCCGGGTAAGCTATTGATACTGGTTACCTCAGCAATAGGGTAATTGGGTGGATAGAGACCATCTAAACCAGAGGTATGGAAAAGATCTCCAATGCGTATATCCGCTGAAGAGGATACATTCTTTAATGATAAAAATTTGGCATGGCCGTTGCCTACCAATAGGGCTCTCAAATTGGTTCGATTACTCTCCGCCAGCAATGAGTGGTTAGGGTCTGATATCAGTAAAGCTGTGGAGTGCATCGGATAAATCTCAATCAGTTGTCCTATCACTCCCATGGCGCCAACGATAGGTTGGCCGCGATAAGCCCCGTGTCTTTCGCCTTTATTGATGCTGATCACTTGTTTGTATGGATGAAGATCAACAGACATGATTTCTGCCACTAGCACATGTTCATTGTTTAATTGCTTGCTAGACTCAAGCAGCTGTCTGAGACGTTCATTTTCGCGTTCTAGTAAAGCTAAGCGTTGAAGTTTGACCTGATAAAATAGATTTTTTTCATGTAGCGCTTTATTTTCTGCTAATAGGTTGTCACGGCTGGCAAATTGTTCAGTTGCAGTATGTTTAATGTCTGCGGGTAGATTGACAAGGTATTGGAACGGATAGGTGAGAGTGGCAATAGACGCGCGTAGAAAATGTAGGTGTTGATTGCGGTGATCACTCACCATGAGAGCGATCGATAGCATAACCAAAATAAATAGTTTGGTTGCAATAGTAGGTGAGAAAGAAAATAGGGTTTTTATAAGCTAATCTCCAATCAAGGCATTAACTGATGTCAGCTTAAGCTTAATTCATGGCGAAGATGGGTAGAAATAATGCAATGATATTTATTCTACGGCTAATAAATCATGACCAAAGGTATCGATCATTTCTAACACCTTGCCTCCACCACGTGCAACTGAGGTGAGGGGATCTTCAGCGACAATCACAGGGATACCTGTTTCTTCCATAATCAGTCTATCTAGATCACGCAATAGTGCTCCACCGCCGGTGAGGACGATACCTCTCTCAGCTACATCAGAGCCAAGTTCAGGGGGGGTCTGTTCAAGTGCTGTCTTGACCGCGCTAATGATCCCGTACAGAGGCTCTTGTAGTGCTTCAAGAATTTCATTGCTATTCAGAGAGAATGATTTTGGCACTCCTTCTGAAAGATTGCGACCTTTGACTTCTAATTCTAGTATTTCTTTACCGGGGTAGGCGGTGCCTATGTCTTTTTTGATTTTTTCGGCCGTTGCTTCACCAATGAGTACGCCATAATTTCTTCGCACATAACTGATGATCGCATCATCAAATTTATCGCCACCTATGCGAACAGAGGCCGAGTAGACGATACCATTAAGTGATAGCACAGCGACTTCTGAGGTGCCTCCACCAATATCAAGGATCATGGATCCGCAGGCTTCATCGATAGGCATGCCCGCGCCTATGGCTGCTGCAATCGGTTCTTCAATGAGATAAGTTTTGCGGGAACCCGCACCATCGGCAGATTCTCGAATAGCACGTCGTTCAACTTGGGTAGCACCGCATGGCACACAAACGAGTACTCTTGGGCTGGGCCTAAGAATCATGTTTTGATGAACGGCTCGAATGAAGTGCTGCAACATTTTTTCGGTGGTTGTAAAATCTGCAATTACACCGTCTTTCATCGGACGTATGGCTTCAATATTATTCGGAGTTCGTCCTAGCATCATTTTGGCACCAGATCCGACAGCTTCTATTGAGCGGGCGCCTGTATTAGGGTCATTACGAATTGCTACGACTGAGGGCTCGTTCAAGACTATGCCTTTATCTCTAACATAGATAAGAGTGTTGGCCGTGCCTAAATCTATGGATAAATCATTGGAGAAAAGTCCTAATATACGTCCAAACATATGCGATCCATTAAGGGTGAAAGTGGTTGAAAACAATGACTATTAAGCGTCACTTTAACAGCGAGGTACAGTTTCGGCAAGATAATGGCAACAGATAGCATATGCTTAAGTAAATCTTAAAATATGTGACCGGTGGAGACGGTGCCGAGATATAAAAATGGACCTTTCTGTGTTACCTTTTCACCCCCTATAAGGAGCATACAATGGCACTCACAAAAGAAGATGTTTCAGCAATTGCTAAGCTTGCTCGTTTGCAAGTCAATGATGATGAAATTGAGCAATATAAGCAAGAATTAACCCAGATATTGGATTTGGTTGAACAGATGAATCAGGTTGATGTGACTAATGTAGAACCTATGGCGCATCCGCAAGAACTTATGCAACCGTTGCGTGCTGATCAGGTGTTAGAGTCTGATCAACGCGATAAATTTCAGGCCATTGCCCCCGCTGTGCAAGACGGTTTGTATCTAGTGCCTAAAGTAATTGAGTGATATTCATATACATATGAAATTTTTATCATCCAGATTTAAACATAGCCTATTGAATAATACGTATGCATAAATTAACACTCAGTCAACAAATTGAAGCGCTATCAAGCAAACAAATTAGTAGTGAAGAGCTGACACGACATTATCTTAATCGTATCGAGCAATATGATAGCCAACTGAATAGCTTTGTTACTGTGACACCTGAGCTTGCCATTGAAGCGGCAAAAAAAGCCGATGCCGATACTCATTCCACCGCTTTACTTAAAGGTGTTCCTCTAGCGTTAAAAGATATATTTTGCATGGATGGAACTAAGACATCTTGTGCTTCTAAGATGCTGGATAACTTTATAGCGCCGTATGATGCAACGATTGTGTCTAAACTCAAACAATCTGGTGTAGTGACTCTTGGTAAAACTAATATGGATGAATTTGCCATGGGTTCTTCATCAGAATCTAGTGTCTATGGTAGTGTGAAAAATCCTTGGGATACGCAGCGTGTACCAGGTGGATCGTCGGGTGGCTCTGCGGCTGCTGTCGCCGCACGCCTAGCGCCAGTCAGTTTAGGCACAGATACAGGCGGCTCAATTCGACAGCCAGCAGCGCTATGCGGTGTGACGGGATTGAAACCGACGTATGGTCGTGTGTCTCGTTATGGCATGATTGCTTATGCTTCGAGTCTGGATCAGGGCGGCCCCTTTGGCGTTAGTGCGCAAGATTGTGCTTATTTGTTACAGGCAATTGCCGGCCATGATCCAAAAGATTCTACCAGTGTGGACATAGCGGTGGGCGACTACATCGGAGGCTTGGAACAGTCGCCCAAAGGATTACGTATTGGTATGCCTGAGGAATTTTTCGATCCTCAATTAGATGCTGGTATTGCTCAAAAAATAGCTGAAGCCTGCGAAGTGCTTAAGTCCATGGGGTGTGAAATCAAACCGATTTCTTTGCCGAATGCCAAACTCGCAATCGCTGCATATTATGTGATTGCACCTGCAGAAGCCTCATCAAATCTATCACGCTATGATGGTGTGCGTTATGGCTATCGTTGTGAGCATCCAAAAGATTTGCAGGATATGTATTATCGTTCTCGCAGCGAGGGATTTGGCGATGAAGTAAAAAGACGCATAATGATTGGCACATATGCATTGTCAGCCGGTTATTACGATGCTTATTATGTAAAAGCTCAGAAAATACGTCGACTTATAAGTGAGGATTATCAACTAGCTTTTGCTGAAGTTGATGCTGTCCTAAGTCCAACATCTCCAAGCACCGCTTTTAAAATCAATGAGAAATCTGATGATCCCGTCACCATGTATTTATCAGATATTTACACCATCGGTGTTAATCTTGCAGGCTTGCCTGGCATTTCATTACCGATTGGATTGCAAGATGG
This sequence comes from uncultured Thiotrichales bacterium, assembly GCA_964551535.1. Taxonomy (GTDB): domain Bacteria; phylum Pseudomonadota; class Gammaproteobacteria; order UBA4575; family UBA4575; genus UBA1858. The sequence continues at coordinate 9,382 of CAZKDD010000020.1, forward strand.
ATTGCCGGTTGGGATGCAATTAGTCAGTAATTATTTCACTGAGGATGTGTTGTTAAGACTCGGTCATCAGTACCAAAAAAATACACAGCATCATCTCAATATGCCTAGTGCGTTTGAATCATAAGGTCAGGTGAAAAATATGGAATGGGAAGTTGTTATTGGTCTTGAGATACATGTGCAGCTAAATACGGATAGCAAAATATTTTCATCTGCTGCTACCGCATATGGTGCACAAGCAAATACGCAAGCTTGCGCTGTCAGTATTGCTTTACCCGGCGTGTTGCCAGTGCTAAATAAAGAAGCAGTCAAAAAAGCCATACAATTTGGTCTGGCTGTAGAGGCCAATATTGCTGAGTATTCTATCTTTGATCGTAAGAATTATTTTTATCCTGATCTTCCCAAAGGCTATCAAATCAGTCAATTGGATTATCCCATCGTTGAGCATGGGCAGTTAGAGATTACATTGGAGGATGGAACTTCCAAAGTCATTGGAATCACGCGCGCGCATTTAGAGGAAGATGCCGGGAAGTCATTACATGAAGATTTTGATGGTATGACCGGCATTGATTTGAATCGCGCAGGTACACCATTAATTGAGATCGTCTCTGAGCCAGAAATGAGTTCGGCTAAAGAGGCTGTCGCATACATGCGAAAAATACATACGATTGTTCAATACCTAGGTATCTCAGATGGCAACATGCAAGAGGGTTCATTTCGTTGCGACGCCAATGTGTCTGTACGTCCCAAAGGTGAGAGCAAGTTAGGTACTCGTACGGAATTAAAAAATATTAACTCTTTCCGTTTTGTGGAGCGTGCTATCAATTATGAAGTTGAGCGTCAGATTGATGTCATTGAGTCTGGTGGCCGTGTTATTCAGGAAACACGTTTATATGATGCTGATGATGATTTAACTCGTTCCATGCGTAGTAAAGAAGAGGCCAATGATTATCGCTATTTTCCAGATCCAGATCTGTTGCCAGTGAAAATTGATCCGCTCATGTTGGAAGAATTGAAAAACAATATGCCCGAAATGCCTGATGTCAAACAAAAACGTTTCATTGAAGAGTATGAGCTTAATCAAGATGATGCTCAACAGCTTACTTCAACACGTGAACAAGCAGAATTCTTCGAGCAAGTCTTAGCGTTTCAGTCTGTGCCGGCTAAATTAGTAGCTAATTGGGTGCTAGGCGAGTTGTCTGCGGCGCTCAATCAACACAATGTCACGCTGCATGATAGCCCGGTGAATGCTGAGAGATTAGCGTTACTCTTACTACGTGTTCATGATGGCACTATATCGGCTAAAAGTGGCAAACAAGTTTTTCATGATATGTGGGAGTGCAATAATAGCGTTGACGAAATTATCAAGGACAAAGGTCTGCAACAAATGTCTGACGCTGGAGAGTTAGAGACTATCATCGATCAGATTGTTGAACAGAGTCCGGATCAAGTCGCACAATACCGCTCAGGTAAAGATAAGGTGTTTGGTTATTTTGTCGGTAAGGTGATGAAGGAGACTAAAGGCAAGGCTAATCCAAAACAAGTGAATGAAATACTCAAGCAAAAATTAAGCTAGTTCCGATAATCTTTTTACATCTTTTTAATCATGAATACACTTATCGTTTATGCGCATCCTAATCCCTTGAGTTTTAATCAATCTATATTAAAAGTTGTCCATAATGCTTTTCAGAAACGTGGGGATAATGTGCAGCTCAAAGATCTTTATGCTGAAAGATTTGACCCGGTATTAGGCGAGGCGCAGTTGTCTTTACAAAATGAAGGCAAACTTCCCGATGATATAAAGCGCGAGCAGGAGCAAGTGTCTTGGGCGGATATGATTGTGGTCATTTATCCATTATGGTGGTTTGATCGCCCTGCTATCTTAAAAGGCTGGTTCGATCGAGTATTT
>CAZKDD010000021.1:0-10936 GCA_964551535.1 uncultured Thiotrichales bacterium
CATGGAGCGGCTGATATTAAACACAGGTTTTTCCTATAGTCATGAGTTTGTTTAGTTTTTATTTTTATATTTTTTGCTCATCATTTGATTAATGCTTGATAGTTGATGAGAGTTTTTTTGATTCATGATAAAAAGCACTTTAAGACAAAGTTTTTGTCATACTATTTATTCATAAACTATTAGTTATTTTAATCCTATGTCATTGTCTTTGAGCGCCCTCAAAACCGCTTTTATCGGGTTTCTAATCCTGTCTGTCGCTATTATTGGCTTAGCTGCGGCTGTGGTGGTTTTTTATTCACAACAATTGCCATCTGTAGAGACACTCAAAGATGTTCAACTTCAAACGCCTCTCAAAGTATTCAGTCGAGATGGTAAGTTGATCGCTGTATTTGGTGAAAAACGCAGAATACCGGTTGCTCATGAAGAAATGCCACCGCAGTTAGTGAATGCTTTTTTGGCCGCAGAAGATGATCGTTTTTATTCGCATCCTGGGGTCGATTATCAAGGCATTATGAGAGCTGGGTTGAATTTGATTATGACCGGACGAAAAGTACAGGGTGGAAGCACGATTACAATGCAATTGGCGAGAAATTTCTTTTTAACGCCCGAACGCACATATTCGCGAAAAATAAAGGAGATTTTATTAGCATTGAGAATCGAGAAGACACTCGATAAAAATGAAATTCTCGAATTATATTTAAATAAAATATATTTGGGACAGCGTGCATACGGTGTAGGGGCTGCCGCCGAAGTGTACTATGGCAAGACTATACATGAACTCACAGTGCCTCAATTGGCGATGATCGCAGGTTTGCCGAAAGCGCCTTCTGCTTATAATCCTGTGTCAAATGCTCAGCGTGCGAAAATACGTCGCGATTATGTCCTTGGCCGCATGCACAAGCTGAAGATGATCTCACAAATGCAATACGAGCAGTTTTTAGCTGCTCCTATTGTTGCGCGCAAACACTCTATCAATGTTGAGGTGGATGCGCCCTATATCGGTGAGATGGTCAGAGCACATATGGTAGAAACTTATGGAGAGAGTGCATACTCGGTAGGTTATAATGTTTACACCACTATTGATGCTGAAAAGCAACAAGTGGCAGTTCGTGCTTTGCAATCTGGATTGATGGCCTATGACATGCGCCATGGTTATCGTGGAGCTGAGAAACAAATTGATCAACAGGTGATGTTAGATTCAGATCTACTCTCTGAGCAGATACGTCAGTTGAGTAATATCGGGCCGTTGCAAGCAGGAGTAGTTACTCAGGTTGATGAGACATCAGCACAGGTGATTGTTGATAGAGATATCATTAGTCTAAATCTTGATGCTGTTAAATGGGCACGCAAATACTTGTCAGTGAACGCGCTTGGACCCAAGCCTGAGAAAGTTTCCGATGTGTTATCAGTGGGTGATGTCATTAGAGTATTGCACACTGACTTGGGGTGGCAGTTGCGACAGCTGCCAGCAGCGTCAAGCGCGATTGTTTCGATTAATCCAAATGATGGTTCTGTGGAAGCATTAGTGGGTGGCTTTGATTTTTATGACAGCAAATTTAATCGTGTTATTCAAGCGTCACGTCAGCCCGGTTCCTCTTTTAAGCCTTTTATATATTCAGCTGCATTGGAGGCAGGTTTCACACCGGCTAGTTTAGTCAATGACGCACCAGTGGTATTTGAGAGCAAACAGACAGAGGATGCATGGCGGCCACATAATTATTCGGGGAAGTTTTTTGGCCCAACACGGTTGCGTTTTGCATTAACTAAGTCACGTAATATGGTTTCCATTAGATTACTTAGAGATATTGGTAAATCATTTGCTAAACAACATATTGCAAATTTTGGATTTGATGCCACGCAGTTGCCAGATGACCTAACGCTTGCGTTGGGCAGTAGTGCAGTGACACCAATGCAATTGGCTCAAGCCTATAGTGTGATTGCTAACGGCGGCTATCAAGTGCAACCTTATTTCATTGAACGTATTCAAAAATTTCAAGAGGATGATATTTTTACCGCGCATCCTGCAGTCATCTGTGATCAGCAGTGCGAACAAATCAATCATGAGTTGTCACAATTTGAGACGGAACTAAGTGAGGCACAATGGCCAGTGGATATGCACCCAGTTGACTATGCTCCACGTGTAGTCAGTGAAGCTAATATTTATCAACTGACTAGTATGCTCAATGATGTTATTCAATATGGGACTGGTCGTCGTGCAAAAGTGCTCAAGCGTAAAGATATTGCTGGCAAGACAGGAACTACCAATGATCAAACTGATGCCTGGTTTGCAGGTTTCCATAAACAAGCTGCAACAGTAGTGTGGTTAGGTTTTGATGATCCACAGTCCTTGGGACGCAGAGAGGCCGGAGGTGTGGCAGCCTTACCAATTTGGATTGATTATATGCGTTTTGTATTAAAGGATGTGCCACATACACAAGCAAAACTGCCTGATAATATGGTGGAATTAAAAGTTCATCCTGATAGCGGTTTATTGGTTGATGATGATTTTGAAAAAGGCATTGTAGAGGCTTTTTTACTTGATCAAGTGCCGGCATCTCATCTCGATGAAAGCCTACAGAGTGAAACAGATGTGCCAGAGGTGAAACAACAAAAACCTATTCAGCGCGTATTTTAGAAAAGTAGGTTTGAGCGTTCTATTGTGATTTTTGTTCGCGGCTATATTGATGAACAAAATCTACCAAAGCTTTGACATTTTCTGGTTTGATACCAGGATGTATACCATGCCCAAGATTAAATACATGTCCACTATGTTTAGGATAGGCATCCAATACCTGGCGTGCTTGTTCAATGACGGTTTGTGGTGTGCTGTAGAGCACGGTCGGATCTAAGTTGCCCTGCAAAGAAACGCGATCACCAACTATGCTGCTTGCGTCCCTGATATTGATTGTCCAATCTAGACCGACACCATTAGCGCCGGAATTTGCTAGTTGCTCCAACGAATGGTTCGCACCTTTTGAAAATAAGATGACAGGGATAGTGTTGCCCTCATATTGACGATGCAACTTCTCAACGGCACGTATCATAGGGGCTAGCGAATAGTGGCGGTAATGTTCAGGGGTGAGTGTGCCTCCCCAAGTATCAAATATCATCACGGTCTGTGCGCCGGCTTCGATTTGTGCGTTTAGGTAGCTGGCGACACTGTCACTAATAATGTTTAGCAGGTCCTGTGTTTCTTTGGGGCTGGTATAAAGTAGGCTCTTAATTTTAGCAAAATCTTTTGAGGAGCCACCTTCCACCATGTATGTTGCTAGCGTCCAAGGACTACCAGAGAAACCGATAAGGGGTACTCGTCCATCTAATTCACGACGTATGGTAGATACGGCCTGCATGACATAATCCAATTCCTCGTGTGGATCTGGCACGCCGAGATTTTTAATATCACGAAGACTCTCAATGGGTCGAGTAAACACCGGGCCATCACCTTCGCGAAATTCTAGTCCTAATCCCATTGCATCAGGGATGGTGAGAATATCTGAAAATAGAATTGCTGCATCAAGATCAAAACGCTGTAGCGGTTGCATGGTCACTTCACAGGCTAATTCAGGCGTCTTACATAGAGTTAGAAAATCTCCTGCTTTCTCTCTCGTTGCTCGATATTCGGGTAGGTAACGCCCAGCTTGGCGCATAATCCAAATAGGCGTGTAGTCTATCGGTTGACCAAGTAAAGCACGGATGAAAGTGTCGTTTTTGAGGGCAGTCATGAAGGATGAGTATGGGTGATTAAAGCGCCCTAGTGTGACGTTTTGATTGAAATAATTCTAGTTGGACAGTTTACTTTTGATCAGCACGCTCACTTGACTCATATCCGCTCTGCCTTGCAGCTGAGGTTTGAGGGTGGCCATCACTTTGCCCATGTCTTTCATTGAACTCGCAGAGGTTGACGAGATAGCTTGTTCGACAAGTTCGGTAATCTGTTGTTGCGAGAGTGCCTCGGGCAAATAAGTGCTGATAATAGCCAGTTCCGCGCGTTCTATATCAGCCAAATCTTCGCGTTCGGCTTGCTCGTATTGGCTAATAGACTCGCGTCTTTGTTTTGCCATTTTGTCTAGGATGGCTAACAGGCGCTGATCATCAACGTCTATACGTTCGTCTACTTCAACTTGCTTAACAGCAGAGAGGATTAAGCGAATAGTAGTAAGACGTTGTTTATCTTTGTCTTTCATTGCAGATTTCATATCTGCAGTGAGCTGTTGTTTCAGCGAGATGTCTGACACAGTTTTTTAGTATGTGATAAATCTAGTGAACTAAACAATAGGCTAGATTTGTATGCAGCTACTGTTAGTAGAGACGCTTACGCTTAAGTGACGTACGTGATACACGTTTGAGGTTGCGCTTAACGGCCGCTGCTGCTTTACGTTTGCGTACAGATGTTGGCTTTTCATAGAATTCACGACGGCGAACTTCTGTTAGAACACTGGCTTTTTCACATGAACGACGGAAGCGGCGTAATGCTACATCGAAAGGCTCGTTTTCTTTAACTCTTACTCCAGGCATAAATCCTCAATATTTTTGTGTTTGGTGCTTGATAATGTGGCCTCATAAACGGTTTTGTTACTAACGTGTGCCTATTCAGTTCCGAATAGACGGCGTAAAATAGAGCTAACAAATCGCACAATGGCCTCTTGGGACGATGGATTATAATTGTGCCATGCTCGATTTCAACACTTAAATAGCTATTTTTATTAAAACATCCTATAAATTACATGAAAATCCTCGGTATTGAGTCATCTTGTGATGAAACCGGCATAGCCATCATCGATCAAAGTGGGCTGATTTTAGCCGAACGCCTTTATAGTCAAGTCGAATTACACGCGGATTATGGCGGTGTGGTACCGGAGCTGGCTTCACGTGATCATGTCCGTAAATGTTTGCCTTTAATAAGAGCCTGTTTGCATGATGCTGCGTTGACTATCAAAGATATTGATGCGGTCGCATATACGGCAGGTCCAGGATTGGTCGGTGCTTTGTTTGTGGGGGCTTCTATAGGTGAGTCATTGGCATGGGCATTAGGTGTGCCATCAATTCCTGTTCATCACATGGAGGCTCATTTATTAGTACCTTTTTTAGAGGCGACACAACATTCATCGGAACCGTTGATGTTTCCCTTTTTATCTTTACTCGTATCGGGTGGGCACACATTAATAGTGCATGCACGAGCTTTGGGAGATTATCAGGTTCTAGGACAGAGTCGCGATGATGCGGTAGGTGAAGCTTTTGATAAAGTCTCAAAGCATATGGGCCTAGGTTATCCTGGTGGCCCAATCATCGAAAAATTAGCTGCGTCAGCTGAACGCAAAATCATGAAATATCCCAGATCGTTACTCGAGGCGGATAGTTTGGATTTCAGTTTCAGTGGACTGAAAACTCATGCCTTGTTGAGCTATCAAAAATCCGCAAAAACACTTCAAGATCAGAGTGAGACTGCTTATGCTTTTCAGTCGGCAATTGTTGATACGCTGTATGAAAAATGCTCGCGTGCATTCCAACAAACCGGTCTTGATACGTTGGTGATTGCAGGTGGTGTTAGTGCCAATCAAGCCTTGCGTGATAGATTCACCGCTTTTAATGATGACGGTAAGCAGATCCTGTTTCCCCCATTAAAGGTATGTACCGATAATGGTGTGATGGTGGCTTACGCGGGATTATTGCATGCTATAGAGAAACGCACATTAGAAGCTAAGCAAGTTCGTGTTTATCCTAGATGGCCCTTAGATGAAGCACGTGTAAGTGAATAGTCGTAATTATTTAGAGCCGCCTATACGACTCTCCTGTCCTTGAACTAATTTGCTGATGTTTGTTCGATGGCGCCAGAATACCAGTATGCTAATCATCACCAGTAAGCTCATCACATGCACAGGTAAATCGATGGCCCAGGCCACCAGTGGCAATAAGGCGGTTGCGGTGAGTGCAGATAAAGAAGAATAACGCGATATTTTTGCCATGATTAGCCACACAGCAGACCAGATTATCGCCAGTGGCCAGTGGATAGCTAATAAAACCCCCAGTGTGGTCGCCACCCCCTTACCCCCTTGAAAGCGATAATAGATGGGGTACATATGTCCTAAGATTGCCGCTCCCCCCATCCAGCAAAGGTTGATCTCATTGATGCCTAAATATTTGGCCACCATCAAAGGCAGCAAGCTTTTTAACAAGTCGCCAGCAAGTGTCAAGGCAGCGGCTTTTTTGCTGCCAGTTCGTAACATATTCGTTGCGCCGGGATTGCCTGAGCCTAATTGTCGCGGGTCGGGCAGTTGCATCCAGGCCGCAAATACAATGGCACAGGAAATTGAACCGATCAGATAGCTTGCAATTACGAGTGTAATAAGGTCGACTGATATATTCATGAGAGACAACAAAGTAATCGAGTAATGGCAAATAAAGAGAATGTGTTACTGCTCACCGGCTGGGGTGCTTCTCATCGTGTATGGGATTCGATTATTCCAGCATTGGAAACAGGTTGCCAGATAAATAATGTTATACCGACTTGGTCTGATGCCGCGCAAGTACAGGGATCTTTATGTGCATTGGATCATTACGTGGATGCTATAGCTAATACCTATATATGCCCTCATCATGTGGTGGCTTGGTCGCTAGGAGGGAGTGTGGCCATTCGTCTTGCGGCGCGTCATCCGGATATGGTGAAAGACATAATTTTTATTGCCAGCACCCCAAAATTTGTGAGTGCTGATAATCATCAAGCGGGCATAATTTATGATAAGTATGAGGCGTTAAAAAAGAGTTTTATTGATGCTCCAACGACCACGCTGAAAGCTTTTCAAGCTCTACAGGTGGTTGGTGATGAAAATGCTAGAGGGATTCTTAAACAATTCAGAAAGTATGATGATTATGCACACTTTGACATACAGGAGTTGAGGGCAGGTTTGGACATGTTAGAACAAGATTTTTCTGCACAACTCGATGCACTATCATGCCCAACTTATTTTATTCTTGGTCAGGATGATGCGGTGATAAATTCCATGTATGCACAATATTTCGCACGACAAACGCAATCTGAGTATGTGATGTGGCCACGTGTGGGGCATGTCCCTCAATTGTCTTGTCCCGAGAGAGTGGTAGACCAAATAGCTATATTTCTTAATCTTTCCTGATATGAATAAATTCAAAATACAGTCTCGCTTCTCGGGTGCAGTGGAGAGCTATAATGCTGCGGCGAAAGTGCAATTGCAGGCCATTGATCTGACAATGCAGTGTATGCATCAATTATCGATAGATACGGATGCCAGGAAGCGAGTGTTAGATTTGGGTAGTGGCACTGGTTTGGCTGCTCATAAAATTCATCAGCAATTTGCTGGTTGTGAATATTTTGCATTGGATTTGAGTTTGTCTATGTTGAAGTATGCTAGGCAGTCATGTGAAAACACCTATGCTTCGATATGTGCTGATGCGACCAGACTGCCGCTAAAAAATCAAACATTTGATCTCATATTAAGTAATTCCATGTTTCAGTGGTGTGAAGATTTATCCGTGGCCTTTTCGGAGTGTCGACGTATCTTGTGTGAGAGTGGCACATTGGTGTTCTCCACTTTCGGTCCCGCCACGCTTAAGGAATTACGCGAAGCTTTCTCAATGGTAGATGTGCAATCTCATGTGGGTCAGTTTGCATCGATCAATGAAGTGCAAAAAGCGCTCGATTGTGCAGGATTTGAGCAAGTTGAGTGTCATTCCGTGTTATTGGAACAAAATTACCAAAAACCCATTGATTTATTGAGGGATTTAAAGGCAGTGGGCGCTAATTACCACCAGAATTCACTCAATAACTTGTATGGAAAAACCAAATTCTTGAATATGTTGGCACATTATCCAGCCTCCTCGGACCATCAAGAGATATACCCAGCCACCTATGAAGTGATATATGGCACGGCCAAGTAGCTCAAAAGACTTATAAAATAGCTGTAAATCACCCTATGTACTGGGCTTTATTACCTATTTCTAAGTTTGTACATGGAAAATAGGATCACATTTGTGTCGTAAGGGTGTGTTTAATGACCTAAAAGTGATAAATAAAAGCACTCAAATACTCTAATATCCGTTATGACAATTGCCTCGCGATGCGGCATAATGCCGCACACAGGACTGCTGGATAGAAGAGTACGTAAAACCCGAAGCGACGTTTGCTTTGGTAACCAGAAGTTTGTGAGGATGAAATTGAGTTCGGATAAAGAAATCGAGTCGTCGCGATTCGTCATAAGACCCAACTGTTCTATTAGTTGGCGTGACACTAAAATTTTCGTTATCAGTCTCGCTATTTTATCCATAGGTATCGCGATTGTGTTTGCGATCCAAGGTCTGTGGGTGATTCTTCCATTTGCAGGCGCAGAAGTTTTATCACTGGCCGGTGTCTTATACTGGATCAGTATCAAAACAAGGGAATGTGAAGTGATTTCAATCGACCATGAATGTGTTCGTATTGAGTCAGGGCGAGATCATGCAACTCAGTTGCATGAATTACAGACGGCATGGACCAGCGTTCAGCTATATCCCCCTGCTCCACCAACACAGCACGGCAGATTAGTAATGAAATCCAAAGGAAAAGAATACGAGGTCGGCGCGTTTTTAAACGAGGATGAACGCAAGAGTTTAGCGACATCGATAAACAATGCACTGGCAGAAAAATTAATTTATAGAAATTGAAATGGAGTTACACAGATGAAGGTTAATACCTGGATTAAAAAGATGTTTGTTGCAGTAAGCACTCTTCTTATGGTGGGTTCAGCACACGCAGTTCAACCTTATAACATGACGCGTGGCGTGTCAGACATTAGTGGAGATGTTTACGACATGCATATGATCGCATTTTGGTTATGTGTGGTTATTGCCGTCGCTGTATTTGCCGTGATGTTTTACTCAATCTACGCACATCGTCAATCAAAAGGTGTAACCCCTGCAACGTTTCACGAGAGCACCACGGCTGAAGCCATATGGACATTCATTCCGTTTGTTATCCTGATTGGTCTTGCTATCCCTGCTACCAAAACACTTATTGCCATGGAAGATACCAGTGATTACGACTTAACAGTAAAAATTACAGGATACCAATGGCTCTGGCACTATGAGTACATTGATGAAGGTGTCGATTTTTACAGTGTGCTGGATACACCACGAACACAAATCAATAATGCAGAAAACAAGAATCAAAACTACTTATTAGAAGTTGATAATGAACTCGTCTTGCCTGTGGGTAAGAAGGTAAGATTTTTGATTACCTCAAATGACGTCATCCATGCATGGTGGGTACCTGCCGTTGCTGTTAAGAAAGATGCTATTCCTGGTTTCATTAACGAAGCATGGACACGCATCAATGAACCTGGCGTGTACCGTGGTCAATGTGCCGAATTGTGTGGGCGTGATCATGGCTTTATGCCTATAGTCGTTCGAGCGGTTCCGGAGGCTGAGTTTGATCAGTTCCTGGCGGCAAATACAACGCTTGAGCAAAATACAGAATATGCCATGGCTGACTGAGTATTGTCAGACATTAAAATTTTAAATTTTTAGTTTTTAAACCTAAGGAGTAAATCATGAGTACGGCTGCTACCGACGATCATCACGACGATCATCCTGAGAGTCCATATTCAATTAAACGCTGGTTGTTCACAACTAACCATAAAGACATCGGTACTTTATACCTATGGTTCTCGTTTATCATGTTCTTAATTGGTGGTGTGATGGCTCTAGTCATCAGAACCGAGTTGTTCCAACCTGGTCTTCAATTCGTTGATCCACAATTCTTTAATTCAATGACGACCATGCACGCCATCATGATGATTTTTGGTGTGGTGATGCCAGCATTTACAGGTCTAGCTAACTGGTTAATTCCAATGATGGTGGGTGCTACCGATATGGCGCTACCAAGAATGAATAACTGGAGTTTCTGGATTCTTCCATTTGCTTTTGCCATGATGCTATCAACACTGTTCATGGATGGCGGTGGTCCCGCTGGTGGTTGGACGCTTTATCCACCACTCACACTGCAAACGGGTGATGCACTTCCGTTCGTGATTTTATCTATGCACTTTATGGGCCTCTCGTCCATCATGGGTGCGATTAACGTGATTGCAACCATCCTGAATATGCGTGCCCCAGGCATGACACTGATGAAGATGCCTTTGTTCGTATGGACATGGCTAATCACAGCGTACTTGCTTATTGCAGTAATGCCAGTACTCGCGGGTGGTATTACCATGTTGTTGACTGATAAGTTCTTTGGCACCAGCTTCTTCAATGCGGCAGGTGGTGGTGACCCGGTCATGTTCCAGCATATCTTCTGGTTCTTCGGACACCCTGAGGTATATATCTTGATCTTGCCGTCATTCGGTGTGGTCTCGAGTATTATTCCTACTTTTGCTAGAAAGCCACTGTTTGGCTACGCCTCCATGGTGTACGCCACTGGCTCAATTGCGTTTTTGTCATTCATCGTGTGGGCGCATCACATGTTTACTGTCGGTATGCCGTTAGCAGGGGAGCTGTTCTTTATGTTCGCAACCATGTTGATCGCGGTGCCTACCGGTGTGAAGGTATTCAACTGGGTCGCAACTATGTGGCGTGGAGCGATGACATTTGAAACACCGATGCTATTCGCACTAGGCTTCATCGTAATGTTTTCTATTGGTGGTTTCTCAGGCCTAATGCTTGCACTAGCGCCAGTTGACTTCCAATATCACGACACCTACTTCGTGGTTGCTCACTTCCACTATGTGTTAGTTCCAGGATCAATCTTTGCAATTATTGCAGCGGTTTATTACTGGCTACCGAAGTGGTGTGGCAACATGTACAGTGAAGGTCTTGGTAAAGCTCACTTCTGGTTATCTACCATTTTTGTGAACTTAACTTTCTTCCCTATGCATTTGTCGGACTAGCAGGAATGCCACGACGAATTCCGGACTATGCATTGCAGTTC
>CAZKDD010000022.1:0-10908 GCA_964551535.1 uncultured Thiotrichales bacterium
AGCAATTCACGTTTTGGCATATCACCTTGAACCAAAATTTCAAAGGCACTATTTTTTAATGATTCTGCAGCACGGTAAAGCGCCTTATAGCTGGTAAATAATATAAAAGCATTGCCCTCACTGGCATTCAACAAAGGCAAAGAACGTTCCACTACTTGATCTGTGTAACTGGCATCATACGGCTGAACATTCAGATGCGGCAAATATAAACGAGCTTGCTGTGGATAATCGAAAGGACTATCACACATCACACACTCAGCATCTTGCAAGCCTAATTGTTCAATGAAATGGGAAAAACTTTGGTTCGCCGTTAAGGTGGCAGAAGTATAAATCCATGCACATTGATATTCTTGGATTAAACGTTGAAAAGGCGAGGCCACATCTAAGGGTTGGTTGCTAAATTTAAAATGACGTTTACCTAACTCTACCCACTGAATAGTGTGATTGTTGGTTTGATTAAAGTCATCCAATAAGCCATTAATTTGCACACAACGTTTATAGCATTGAGCCAATCCAGGTGAGTCGTTGGCCACTGCCATCAATTGATCTTCTAGATCTAGACAACTTCTTACTAACAGCTCAAGAGCATTACGAATGTTTTTGTCGTCGCAGAGCTGCGCCCATAAAACCCGCGCTTCTCGTGTCTTCTTAATCATGGCAGTGAAGACTTTTTCCTGCGCATCTAACACTTTATAGTAAGACTTACTGAGATTCCTAATTGCGGCCAAGGTGCACTCACGACTCAACTCAGTAACAAAATCTTGCAACTGACGACTACTTAGACTTTGGCCAAAAAAATTGGGCAAAATATCAGCAAACTGATGCGCCTCATCAAGAACGAACACATCAGCATTCGGCAATATTTCACCGAAACCTTCTTCTTTAATGACTAAATCAGCACACAGAAGATGATGGTTAATTATCACCAACTCTGCTTCTTGTGCACGTTTCCTCGCTTTCACCACATGGCACTTCGCATAATCTGGACACTCACTGCCCAAACAATTATCGCGAGTTGATGTCACATGTGGACGAATTAGATCTTGGTCAGAGAGTTGATTGACTTCGGCTAAATCACCGGTCTTAGTGGTGCCAGACCAATCCCTTATTTGAGCATAAGACTGGGTCATTTTAGGGTGGTCGGAAAGCTCATGCGCAAAACGCTCAAAACGATATTTGCAAAGATAATTAGCTCGCCCTTTTAAAATCGAAGCTTTCACATGAATACCGCAAGCATTCTGTAACATCGGTAAGTCAGTATAGAATAGTTGGTCTTGCAGATGACGTGTACCCGTCGATACGATGACTTTTAGACCTGATTGCAAAGCGGGCACTAAATAAGCATAAGTTTTACCGACGCCGGTACCTGCTTCCACCACTAATGTGCTGGCATCTTGAATTGCACGCTCAACACACTGCGCCATTTCTACCTGTTGTGGTCGACATTTAAAACCCGCAATATTTTCTGCCAGCAAGCCATCGGTTGAAAAAAACTGTGTGGCATCCGTTAAATTATCCACTGCCACTGCATCCTTATCCTTCATATTGCAACTAAAAATTTAAGACTCTTTCAAGAGTGCTATCGCCATAGCTGCAATACCTTCTTGACGACCGGTAAATCCCATTTTTTCCGTTGTTGTGGCTTTGATATTCACTTGCTTAACATCTAACTGAAGATCATCAGCGATGATCTGTTGCATCGCGGCTTTATGAGGTGCGATTTTAGGCTGCTGACAAATAACGGTAGTATCGATATTAACTATCTGCAAGCCTGCTTGAGTAATCAGTGCCAGAACAGCTCTGACAAATTCACGTGAATCCCGATTGTGATTACTGTCTTCTTGATCTGAAAAATGTGCGCCTATATCACCTAGACTGGCCGCACCTAATAAGGCATCACATATTGCGTGCAGCAAGACATCTCCATCAGAGTGCGCTTCTACACCCTGATCATGAGCGATTTTTACACCCCCCAACATGAAGCCGTGACCTTCACAAAAGCGGTGCACATCAAAACCTTGTCCTATTCTCATCTTTATCGACTCATTGTTGAATCACTAAAATTACTTACGTGGCATAGCACTGACTAAGTAATGAGTGTTGGTGTGAAAGCTTCACCCGACCATTAATCCGATCTTATCAGTGTCATGTTGTTTTTATGTAAGACTGAGCGTTGCTATTAAGATAGCGCCTATTTGTTACATACTCATATGAGCTTAGTGCTCAGTCTGCATGTCTTTGAGTATCATTTCAGCTAAGGGTAAATCAGTCGCTGTGGTGACTTTAATATTACGTTGATCACCCGCTACGACTTCCACTTGATATCCACTATATTCTAACGCACTCGCCTCATCCGTGATAAGCACCTGATCAACTAGCGCACGTTTCAATGAGTCATACAAACGTTGATAACGCATCATCTGTGGTGTCAGTGCGCGCCATAGCCCGCTACGATCTAGTGTTTTTTGTATTTTGTCATCCACTACCGCTTTCACGGTATCTTGCATGGGAGTGGCCAATATACATCCGTTCTCAGACGCCTGAGCAGCGGTAATTAATGCGGTTAAGTCTGCTTTGGAGAGACAGGGACGTGCAGCATCATGTACGCACACAAAATCATTGGCACGTACTGGATATTTAGATGCTAGCGCGCGCAAGGCATTGAATACCGAAGCCGCCCGCGTGCCCGCACCTGAGGTATGATGAACGCGCTGAGGATCGAAAGCGCAGGTTTCAAAGTGTTTATCTTCAGCATGCACAGCCACCATCACCGATTCAATCGATGGATGATCTAATAACGATGCAACAGCATGCTCCAGTAGGGTCTTGCCAGCAATTTTGAGATACTGTTTAGGACACTCAGAACGCATGCGTTGTCCAGTGCCTGCCGCCGGAATCACTCCCCAACACTTCATATTTTCAGTCATTTTGTTGTGTCTTATGATTGGGAATAGAATCTGTGACAGAGGGCTTGTCTATAATTTGAAAAAACACTTCACCTTCACGAATCATGCCCAAATCTTTACGCGCGCGTTCTTCTATCGCATCTTGCCCAGATTTCAGATCTTCAACCTCGGCGGCAAGTACTTTATTGCGTTGGTATATTTCTTGATTAGTATTTTTCTGTGCTTCCACACGTTGTTTCAGATCATGCAGTTTGCGCACACCGTCTTTATCTATCCACAATTCATACTGCAGCCAGACAAACAAGAGTATCAATAGCAGGACAAAAGCTTTCATGCGCTCATCCTGCGTTGCGCATTATTGATTAAACGCCTTTTTGCCGGGATAGATAGCATCTGCACCCAGAGCTTCCTCAATACGGATGAGTTGATTATATTTTGCCACTCGATCTGAACGTGACATAGAACCTGTTTTAATTTGACCCGCACCTGTAGCCACGGCCAAATCGGCAATAGTTACATCTTCAGTTTCACCTGAGCGATGGGAAATCACAGCGGTATAGTTTGCGTCGTGCGCCATTTTAATCGCATTGAGGGTTTCAGTCAGTGTTCCGATTTGATTAAATTTAATCAAAATAGAATTGGCTACTCCCATTTCAATCCCTTTGGCGAGTATCTGTGTATTGGTAACAAATAAATCATCACCCACTAGCTGAATTTTGTCACCAACCGCCTGTGTCAATTGCAGCCATCCATCCCAGTCATCCTCACCGACACCGTCTTCAACAGTAATAATAGGGTAGCGATTAATTAAATCCGTTAAATACTCGACAAAGGCTGGAGTATCATAAGTTTTACCTTCTGTCTCAAGATGATATTGACCGTCTTTATAAAATTCCGAGCTGGCACAATCTAAGCCTATACTTACTTCATCACCGACCTTGTAGCCAGCTTTCTGAATGGCCTCAAGAATGACTTCAATGGCCTGTTCATTGGCGTCTAAGGTCGGGGCAAAACCACCCTCATCTCCGACTGCCGTATTCAGCCCCATTTTTTTCAATATCGATTTCAACGTATGAAAAATCTCAGCCCCACACTGCACGGCTTGTTTGAATGTAGCCACACCATGAGGCACCACCATGAATTCTTGTAAGTCCGCGCCTTTATGAGCATGCGCACCACCATTGATGATATTCATCATCGGCACCGGCATAATCAGCCCATTACCGGTATCTAAATATTGATAAAGCGGCTGATTTTGATGGGCTGCGGCAGCCTGTGCAGTGGCCAATGACACAGCCAGGATAGAGTTAGCCCCTAACTTGGATTTATTATCAGTCCCGTCTAATTCCAACATGGTTTGATCAATTAATACTTGATCAGTCGCATCCAAACCTTGTAAGGCGTTGTTGATCGTCGTATTGACTATCTCCACTGCCTGACTCACACCTTTACCCAGAAAACGATGGCTGTCACCATCACGCATTTCTAATGCTTCGAGAGCACCTGTTGATGCACCTGAAGGGACTGCCGCGCGCCCAAATGCACCCGAACTGAGCTCGATATCGGCTTCTACCGTAGGATTACCACGTGAATCAATAATCTCACGCGCATGTATGTTTTTAATTTCTGACATAACTTTAACTATTTTTATTAGACACCTTCGTGTCTAGTTTTTGTATTCAGTTTATGAATCTAGCTCGCGTATGCAGCTGATGCTGTAATGAATGACTTCACTATCCCAACACTCACAGCATACTGGTCATCTTACAAGACTTAGTCCATATAAGATTCAATTATTACAGTCTAGATTTCAATACGATTAGATTTAGCTACGGCATCAATCTGCTTTAATACAGTCAATAACTCAGCAACTTTATCCAGCGGCCAAGAGTTGGGGCCATCACTTTTAGCTTGTGTCGGATCAGGATGGGTCTCTATAAATAGACCCGCCACACCAACTGCGAGGGCCGCTCGGGCTAGCACTGGGACAAATTCTCGTTGTCCCCCAGACCGACCGCCTTCTCCACCCGGCAATTGTACCGAATGTGTTGCATCAAAAACTACTGGACATTGAGTCTGTTGCATGATTGCCAATGAGCGCATATCGGACACTAGATTACCATATCCAAACGAAACACCGCGCTCACAGACCATTATTTGTTCATTTCCGGTCGATTTTGCCTTATCTACCACATGTTTCATGTCCCAAGGGGACAAAAATTGACCTTTTTTGATGTTCACAGGCAATCCTGTTGCTGCCACACGTTGAATAAAATTCGTTTGACGACACAAGAAAGCCGGTGTCTGCAATACATCAACCACCTCAGCGACCTCCTCCAGCGGGGTATCTTCATGCACATCGGTAAGCACTGGCAGATCAAATTCTTGTTTAATTGAGGCCAAAATGTTCAATCCTTGTTCGATACCGGGGCCTCTATAGCTATCCTGAGAAGTGCGGTTAGCTTTATCAAAGGAGGATTTATAAATAAGTGGGATATCAAGATCGGCACATATCTGTTTCAAGCTACCCGCAGTATGTTGAGCTAAATCTAGACTCTCAATAACGCAGGGGCCTGCGATTAAGAAAAAAGGTTGATCCTGACCAATGGTAAAATCTGACAATTTCATAAGCTCGCTCTATATTCTCTAATCTGACGCACTTTATTGCTCACTCAGCACACGCGCAGCCTGCACAAATCCAGTGAACAGAGGATGTCCATCACGCGGGGTGGAAGTAAACTCAGGGTGAAATTGACAGGCGACAAACCATGGATGTGATGATACTTCGACGACTTCTACCAATTTGTCATCTATCGATTTTCCTGTGAAGCTGAGACCGGCAGATTCCAACACATGCAGATAATTATTATTAAACTCATAACGATGGCGATGACGCTCCTGTATCAGCTCCTTACCATACATCTTTTCAATCAACGACGACTGACTTAAACGACATGGTTGTGCACCCAAGCGCATGCTACCGCCCAGCTCTGTCTGTTCATCTCGCTTTTCCACACTGCCATCTTGTTGTTGCCACTCAGTAATCAAAGCAATGACTGGATCCGGCGTATTTTCATCAAATTCAGTACTATGCGCATGAGTTAATCCGGCCACATGGCGCGCATAATCAATGACCGCCACCTGCATGCCTAAGCAGATACCAAGATAAGGCACATTATTTTCACGCGCATAGCGGCAAGCCAAAATTTTGCCCTCGATTCCTCGATGACCAAATCCACCTGGCACCAAAATAGCGTGAGCAGCTTGCAGGCACTCCACCCCTTCAGTTTCTAGCTGTTCAGAATCAATGTAAGTAATGTTGACCTGTGTGTGGGTATGCGCTCCCGCATGTATCAGAGCCTCATTGAGCGATTTATAAGACTCTGTGAGATCGACATACTTGCCGACCATGAAAATATTCACTGTTTGCTCAGGATGCTCAATGGCATGCGTGACTTTTTCCCAATCCTGCAAATCAGCCGCTGGTAAATCCAACTGGAATTTATCCAAGACGATGTCATCTAAACATTGCGAATGTAGCCACTGGGGTATTTTATAAATGCTATCCATATCTATGGAGGAAATCACCGCATTCTCCTCGACATTTGTAAACAGAGCGATTTTACGGCGTTCATTATCAGGTAAAGCGCGATCACTGCGGCACAACAAGATATCAGGTTGAATACCAATGGATCTTAATTCCTTGACTGAGTGTTGCGTGGGTTTGGTTTTGACTTCACCCGATACGTGGATATAAGGCACTAATGTGAGGTGTATATACATCACGTGTTTACGACCTAATTCCACACCCATTTGTCGAATCGCCTCTAGAAACGGCAAGGATTCGATATCACCCACTGTGCCACCAATCTCGACAAGCGCCACATCGACACCTTCTGAGCCACGACGCACTGATTCTTTTATTTCATCTGTGATATGCGGAATGACTTGCACGGTACCGCCCAAGTAATCACCACGACGCTCTTTACGAATAACATTCTCGTAAATTTGGCCCGTAGTGAAATTGTTATCTTTGCTCGACCTGAAGCGCACAAAACGCTCATAGTGACCTAAATCTAAATCGGTTTCTGCACCGTCATCAGTGACATAGACCTCTCCATGTTGAAAGGGACTCATGGTGCCAGGATCGACGTTGATATAGGGGTCCAGCTTGATCATGGTGATGGACAAGCCACGTGCTTCTAAAATAGCACCCAGTGAGGCGCTGGCGATACCCTTACCTAATGAGGAGACCACCCCGCCGGTGATGAATATGTACCGTGTCATTAATTAGTTCCAGTATGCAGGATGGGTAAACAGGATAGCAAAGGCAGCCTTAGGCCTCAATCAATAACCCTCATGAATCCAATATCCATACACATAAATCAGTTGCTCGTTATGATATAGCAAAGGGATACGATCTCTTTGCCAAGGGGGTATGGCTTGCTCTTGAAAAAGTGCTTTCAGAGTTTTTTCACAATTACGTCCACGCGGACGTAATGATTCACCGCCTTGCCTGAAACGTACCTGCAATTGATCAATATTCTGTAGACATAGTCCAGCTGAGTCTAATTGATCGCGAGTCAGGGTGATATCCACAGACGCTATATGCAGGGGCTGTTGTAAATCCCAGGATATATTTTGAGCAGAACAATGGGGTTGCAAGACTGCCAAAATATACAACTTGTCTCGATATTTCCTCAACTCCACTTGCGACCAACGCACGCAAGCCTCAGCATCCTGTGCGGCAGGCAATAATTGCGTGATAATTTCCTGCAACACTTTGGCACTGGGGACTTGAAACCCTTGTTGACGTATCCACCAGCGCAACGCATTTTTCAAACTGCTGAGCTCATTCAAGGGCAGGCGCTCTATCGCCAATGGATTGTCATCACAATCTGCACAATCTTGTCGGGCTAGACGATCCAACAACTGAGCAGACTCTGCCTGCCACCTACCTGCTCGCAATACGCTATCGCGCAAATGTGGCCAGCGCTGTAACAACTTAGGCATGACCTCATGACGCAAATAATTTCTGTCTGGCTGCGTGCATTGATTAGAAGGATCTTCACACCAATGCAGCTGATAGCTCTCAGCGTAGTTGAGAATATCTTGTTGTGTCACCTGTAGTAGCGGACGTAATAACTGCCCCAAACCCAGAGCACGATGCGCTACACAGCCAACCAATCCCTGCGTACCGGCACCACGCAATAGTCTTAATAACAGTGTCTCTACTTGATCATCCGCATGGTGGGCAGTGAAAAGCACTTCTTCAGCTTGCAAATAGTCTGCAAAAGCTTGATATCTCGCCTCACGCGCAGCCCCCTCGGGCCCATTGTCACTGTAGGCCTGGGTATCCACTTGCATGCTCGCATAATCAATATCCAAGGCTGCACAAAACTGCTGACAGTGTTGTTCCCAATTACTGGAGTGGGCTTGTAGTTGATGGTCGATATGCAGAGCTTTGATGTGATGACCACTGTTTTGAGCATACTGATGGCAAGCATGTAAGAGTACGCTGGAATCGACACCACCACTGAAGGCAATAACTACACTTTGCTCTACCCTGATATCTGCAAAAGCAATGGCTAGTGCGTGTTCAACGCTGTGCATAAGAGCACTCACGCAACACCCTAATCTTTGAATACTCCATAGGAGGTCAAACGATCATAGCGTTGTTTCAATAATTCCTGAGTATCCAATTTCAGCAGCCGTGATAAGTTGACCGCCAGTGAATGCTTCATATTTTCACAGGTAATATGTAAATCACGATGAGCACCACATAGCGGTTCGGGGATAATCTCATCAATGAGTTTGAGATCTAATAAGCGATCTGAAGTAATTCCCATCGATTCGGCAGCTTCCTGAGCCTTGTTGGCATTCTTATACAAAATCGAGGCACAACCCTCAGGCGAAATCACCGAGTAGGTACTGTAACTAAGCATAGCGAGATGATCACAGACACCAATTGCCAAAGCTCCACCAGAGCCTCCCTCACCAATCACAGTAGAAATAATCGGAGTTTTCAGCTCCGCCATACGATAAAGATTTTTTGCAATCGCCTGTGCCTGCCCACGTTCTTCCGCGCCAACACCTGGATAAGCCCCTGGCGTGTCGATAAATGTCAGCACGGGCATTTTAAATTTCTCTGCCAGTTCCATTATTCGCAGGGCTTTGCGGTAACCCTCGGGACGCGGCATACCAAAATTACGATGTAAATTTTCTTTCGTGTTGCGACCCTTTTGGTGACCAATCACTGCCACTGAGTGACCCTCGAATCGAGCTATACCACAGATAATCGCCGCATCATCTGAATAAGCACGGTCACCATGTAATTCCTCAAAATGGGTGAATATTTTGCCGATATAATCTAGTGTGTATGGACGCTTAGGGTGACGCGCAATCTGAGCAACTTGCCATGGCGTCAAGTTGGTGAAAGTAGTCTCTGTTAACGCTGCACATTTAGCTTGCAGCTTAGAGATTTCATCACTCAACTGCATGCCATTATCCACTTCTACGCGACGCAGCTCATCAATCTTGGCTTCTAAATCTGCAATGGGCTGTTCAAATTCTAGGTAATCAGGATTCATATGGGGGTCTTAGAAAGTTTTCACTATTATAGTCATAGTTGAGCTTGATTTCATGCAAGATAATCACATATTTCAATACAGCACTTGCGCACCCACCACTGCATCTAAATCTTTTAAACGACGCAAAAGCTCTTGCTCTGGCACTACCACCCACTCTGACCCTAATTGAAATTGTGCGGTTTCTGAGCCTGAGTGATAACGCACAAACACTTGGCAATTCCCCTTGCGATATGGCTGTAAAGTTGTTTGCAAGTCTTTCACCAAAGAAACTGGGGGATTACTCACACTAATTAATAATGCACGCCCCAACTCTAAGCGCGCATCCTGCAAACGAGTCAGATCCTTAGCACGCATACTGGGCTTACCCGTACGCTCATCGATACTGACTGCGCCCTCAATAATTAAAATCTGATCCTTGATCAATAGATGTTTAAATCGACTGTAGGTATCAGAAAATACCGCCACATTCATGCGCTCGGTATTGTCGTCGATGGTCAAGAAAGCAATGCGTCCAGAGGGACTATTACGCAAACGCATATCAATCAGCAAACCCGCGACTCGAACACTATTAGCGTCTTGCCGGCGATAATTTTTTTCCACAGGAGCAATCGGCATCGCTAAACGTTGCTGCAATGATTTGCCAACGATTGCAATCAGCTCGTCATAATATTGATCCACAGGATGACCTGAAAAATATAGACCTAAGGTTTCTCTCTCAGCGGCTAACAGAGTGTCACTGTCCCATTCAGGTTTTTGTTCAATCGTGCCCTCACGCACTACGCTCTGTTGACCACCAAACATATCATTTTGACCTAAAGAATCATTACGATGATGTTGCTCCGCCGTTTGCATAGCCCGTGGCAAATGATGCATTAGGGTCGCACGCGTTTGCTTAAAACAATCACAAGCGCCTGAACGAATCATGGCTTCCAGACTACGACGATTAAACTTTTGTGTCTCCAGACGCATACACAAGTCATGCAAAGATTGATAATCACCATTCAACTCACGCTCTTGGATAAGAGACTCTATAGCCGCCTCACCGACACCTTTAATAGCACCCAAACCATAAACAATTTTCATACTGTCGGTGACGGTAAAACCATAATGGGACTGATTCACATGTGGAGGTAATACCTCTATGCCCATGGCATTACATTCTTCACGTAGTTGCACTACCTTATCAGTATTATCCATATCGGCAGACAGCACCGAAGCCATAAACTCAGAGGGATAATGCGTCTTTAACCAGGCTGTTTGATAGGACAGCATGGCATAAGCGACCGAGTGTGATTTGTTAAAACCATAGCCGGCAAACTTTTCCATTAAATCAAAAATATAAGTAGCTTTACCTTCATCCACATTTCGCTCAACGGCACCATCAACAAAAATAGAGCGTTGCTTGGCCATTT
>CAZKDD010000023.1:0-10844 GCA_964551535.1 uncultured Thiotrichales bacterium
TGGGCTGTAGCGAGTCTTCATATTGAATGTAATTACAATTTCCTTCTAGTAAAACTCAAATTCTACTGATTGTGCTGATAGTGAATTGAGATACTGTTACCGTTTGTGTAGTTTACACCATCGAACTGGCCATTGGGGAGTTATAAGCATCTCAGACTAGCCTGACAAAGTCGAAATTTTTGCATGAGATTTTGCAATCAATAACAATTGTATCCACGCAAAATAGGTACATCGCCCACATCGCCGCAGCTAGACTGCTTTGGAACGACTTGCGCTGCGCTGACCACGGCAAGCCTTTGAGCAATACTTAACCTCATCCCAGCAATTTTGCCATTTTTTTCGCCAAGTAAACGGCCTTCCGCACACGATACAGATTTTAGAGGGCAGATTTTCTTTATTAATTCCTTTGGGCATAATCTTTCATACATTACAGAAATTTGTCTAGTTGCAGCGCAGCTGTCAATGTATATTATCCGTCATCACACCCCATATAACCATGCCCACACACCCTGAAGATATAGATCGTATAATCGAAATGGCTTGGGAAGATCGAACCCCTTTTGAAGCCATTTATCATCAATTTGGTTTGAAAGAAAATCAGGTCAGACAGCTAATGCGCCATCATCTGAAAGCCTCATCATTCAGGCTGTGGCGCACACGTGTTCGCGGACGCAAAACTAAACATATAACAGTTCGTGGATATCAAGTGGGACGGTTTAGATCCAGCATGCAAAGAACACGCTGATCATGCCTACGCTCAGAGTTATTCTTGGAGACCAACTCAACCTAGCTGTCAGCTCTTTGCGCGACTGTAATGTTAAAGAAGACGTCATACTGATGTGTGAAGTTAGCGCGGAAGCTAGCATTGTTCCTCATCATAAAAAGAAATTAGTTTTCATCTTCAGTGCTATGCGTCATTTCGCCGCAGAATTGAAACAACTTGGTTATCAGGTTGATTACGTGTCTTACAATGACAAACATAATCGAGGCGATTTTGAAAAAGAAATTTTGCGTGCTTGTCAACGTCACTCAATTAAAAACATAATAATTACTCAACCCAGTGAACATCGCGTCGATGCCATTATTAATAACCTAACCACCCACTCAAAACTCAATATAGAAATACGTGAGGATGATCGTTTTCTGTGTTCTCATGATGAGTTTAATCAATGGGCGCATGGCAAGAAATCACTGCGCATGGAAAATTTTTATCGCATGATGCGTGTCAGCCATAACGTATTAATGGATGGCACTGAACCTGTCGGCGGTCGCTGGAATTATGATGCAGAAAATCGCAAAACACCAAAACATCATATCGATATACCTAAGCCCTACCAACAAACTCATGATGCGATTACCAGTGAAGTTATTGACATGGTTAAGCAGGAGTTTGAGTCACATTTTGGAGAGTTAGAAGCTTTTGAGTTTGCTGTCACTCGCTCGCAGGCGTTGGCTGTGCTTGCGCAGTTTATACAACAAAGACTCATTAGTTTTGGAGATTATCAAGATGCTATGCTCGAGGGTGAACCATGGCTGTATCACTCACACATCAGTCTATATCTTAATATCGGCCTACTGCTGCCTGATGAAGTTATCACAGCAGTAGAACGTGCCTATTATCAAGATCAGGCACCTATTAACGCTGTAGAAGGTTTTATTCGCCAGGTGTTAGGTTGGAGAGAATACATTAGAGGCATCTATTGGTTGTCAGGCCCTGATTACAAACAACTCAATCACCTTAACGCACAAAATCACTTGCCTGACTTTTTTAGGACTGCAAACAATAAGCTCAACTGTCTCAAGCAATGTATTTCTGAAACCAAGCAAAATGCTTATGCTCATCATATACAACGCTTGATGGTGTTAGGGAATTTCACCTTGCTTACTGGCATACACCCCGATGAGGTTAACGAATGGTATCTAGCAGTTTATGCAGATG
This sequence comes from uncultured Thiotrichales bacterium, assembly GCA_964551535.1. Taxonomy (GTDB): domain Bacteria; phylum Pseudomonadota; class Gammaproteobacteria; order UBA4575; family UBA4575; genus UBA1858. The sequence continues at coordinate 1,940 of CAZKDD010000023.1, forward strand.
CCTATGAGTGGGTTGAATTACCCAATGTCAGTGGCATGGTATTACATGCAGATGGTGGACTGCTCGCCAGCAAACCCTATGCAGCAAGTGGTGCATACATCAATAAGATGTCTGATTATTGTAAGAATTGTCGTTACAAAGTCAGCCAGAAAAATGGGCCAGATGCCTGTCCATTTAATTACTTATATTGGAACTTTATGATTAACAATCGACAACAACTCAAAGACAATCATCGCCTAGGCATGAGTTATAGAACACTTGATAAAATGTCAGCTGAGAAATTAGCAATGATACAATCAGATAGTGAGACTTTCTGGGATTCAATAGCTACTTAAACAGTTCAAAACAGTGATCAGAGCAAGTTATGCAAGCAATTATCTCGATTAAAAATCTACTCAAATACAATCATGCAAATCGATGAGCTCCAACATCATAACGTACTCCCATATGATGGTATTGCCTTACTAATAGATAATTTTCTCTCACATTCGAGCGCTGATGCCGTTATGCAAGAACTACATGCGCAAACCCAATGGCAACAAAAAAAGATTGTTATGTTTGGCAAACGTGTTAATCAACCCCGTTTGATGGCTTGGCAAAGTGATAAAGCCTATACGTATTCAGGACTGACCCTAATGCCAAACCAATGGACAGTGAGTTTGCTTACTTTGAAACAACAAATCGAGGCAGTGGCCAAAACCAGCTTCAACTCCGCTTTACTCAATCTGTATAGAAATGGACAAGATTCTATGGGTTGGCATCAAGACAATGAGAGCTCGCTGGGACCGCAGCCTATCATCGCATCGCTGAGCCTGGGCGCAGCGCGCAAATTCAAATTCAAACACAATGATAATCCTGACTGTAAAGTCGATATCACCCTCAAACATGGCAGTTTGTTGATTATGTCAGGAATGACACAGCATCAATGGAAACATTGCTTGCCTAAGAGCAAAGTTGTTGATCATCAACGCATTAATATTACCTTCAGAGCTATTAAACACCCATAACTGTCATCAACAGACAGTCACACAATTCAAGTTTTTAAATTAACGCTGGCAGCACGCTCGCTGTTGTCGTTAGAGTGTTTTGCCAACCTCCTACACAATCATTGCCGCTTTACCGTACTATTTAAAGGAGGAGTGTTAACTTGTGTGAGAGCTTGAAAAAAGTTCCCCGCCTAAGCGGGGATAATATACCTGTTGCCAGGCTAGAGGAGAGTAAAACCACTAAAAAATCGAGATAATAATGAAAAAGTTGGCACATAAAGCGAGAGATAACAGGGTCGCCTCGCTGGATGCAGTACATGCGAATGAGTGGTGGCACACGTTTTTCATGTTTATAACTCCTTGAGTGTGAATAATCTGTCGTGGATCTCAAGACCCATTTGTGTCCGGATTTGTGTTCTGCCGACTGTTATATCGTGTCACTGACAGCTGTCGATTGATTGCTGGTGTGTGTTGTATGACCCATGTTTTGATCACGCTAATCGCACTAACAGCGTTGAAAATCCCGATACTATAGCTAAGACAGTGTCCGCTGGAATAATTCACTCCAAAGGATAATTAATTAGTTGGGGTAGCTTAACCGCCAGCCAGCTAGCAGTCCATTTTTTGCACATGTATAAAGTGTGCAAAATCTGTATATAAGCCTCAATACCTATTCATTACCTATACAAATACAGCCAATAACTATTAAATCTGCGATTTATTTCATAATATACAGATCAAATACACCTGAACGAATAACGAATATACAGGCCATACACTGGGTTGTGATAACTAGGAACACTTAAATAATATGACTAAACAACTGACACAAATTTTTATGATGCTCATGATATCCGTGAGCAGTACGTCGATTTTTGCCTGTGACAGTGATGTCCTCAACCACACATTTCGAAAACTCGCCAGTGATGAACAAGTACACCTGTGCAGTGAATATGGCGGTAAAGTTTTACTCATCGTCAACACTGCGTCTAAATGTGGACTCACTAAGCAGTACGCTGGATTAGAGACACTCTACTCTCAACGCGCCACAGAAGGCCTGGTGGTGTTGGGTTTCCCGTCCAATGATTTCTTTGGACAAGAACCTGGAACTGAGAGCGAAATCCAAGATTTTTGCCGCCTCACCTATGGTGTGAAATTCCCAATGTTTGAAAAAACCCACGTTAAAGGCCAACAGGCACACCCTCTTTTTCAAACGCTTAAGAGAGAATCAGGCACTTACCCAAAATGGAATTTTCATAAATTCCTTATCGGTCGTGATGGCAAACTGGTGGATACATTCGGCCCACGCACCCGCCCTGATGACGAGGATTTAATTCAGGCACTGGAGGCAGCATTAAAGAATTAACCTCTTCCACGCATACCACACACCATGTTTAACAAGAACTTAGCATTCGTTGACGTAGAGACAACAGGTGGGCGTGCAACACAGGATAGAGTCACAGAGATTGCTATCATCACGGTACGTGAAGGAGAGCCAGTCACTGAATGGAGCACACTAGTCAATCCGCAAAGAAACATACCCGCACACATTCAACGACTCACCGGCATTAGTAATGATATGGTTAGTTGTCAACCGACATTTGCCGATATTTACCAGCAAGTTTACGACCACTTAGCTGATTGTGTGTTTGTCGCGCATAATGCTCGCTTTGATTATGGCTTCATTAAGAATGAATTTAAACGCTGCAATATTACCTTTAGAGCCTCTGTGCTTTGCACTGTGAAACTATCGAGACAACTTTTCCCAAGGTACCGGCGACATAACTTAGACAGTATTATGCAGCGATTCAATATCGGCTGCGAAGCGCGACATAGGGCAATGGGAGATGCACGTGTCTTATATGAATTTGTAGACTTATTAGAGCGCCGACATGATACCACCCGCGTGGATAATGCGATTAAGCAACAACTTAAGAGCCCTAGTCTACCCGTCAATATCACTGACCAAGATATCGAAAAATTGCCTGATAGCCCGGGAGTGTACCTTTTTCATGACCATGATGGGATGCCACTGTATATCGGCAAGAGTGTCAATATTAGAGAGCGTGTGTTGTCACATTTCTCCAGTGATCACAGCTCTGCAAAGGAGATGAAAATCAGTCAGAATGTTGCCAGCATAGAACATATTCAAACCTGCGGTGAACTGGGTGCATTAATCAAGGAGTCGCTATTAATCAAGGAAAAACTCCCCCGCTTGAATTATCGTTTACGACGTTATGACAAACTCACTACTATAGAATGCAGTGAACAATCTTCCGCGCCGGAGATAATCACATCAAAAACCCTTAATGCGAGTAAAATTCACCATCATTATGGTTTATTCAAATCACGCAAAGCGGCATCAGAGTCATTATTAAAACTCGCCAAAAAGCATCAGCTGTGTCTAAAAAAAATGGGTTTAGAATCCGGTTCAGGCGCCTGCTTTGCCTATCAACTGAAGCAATGCAAAGGGGCTTGTGTGGGAGAGGAAGATCTCGCACAACATCACTTGAGATTACTGACAGCACTGCAGCCGATACGCAATAAAACTTGGCCCTACTCTGGGAAGATAGGTATTCGTGAACATTGCCAACAACAAGATAAAACCGAAATCCATTTATTTGATAACTGGTGTTATCTAGGCACAGCCATGCACCCGTCAGATCTGGATGGACTTGTCAATGACTCTAACCAAACTCCTTCTTTTGATCTAGATACTTATAAAATCTTACTGGCTTACCTGAAAAAAAATAATCACGCCGATATTGTCGATCTGAGCGCCATATCACAAGTAGGAGTGCTCCATGTCTAGAGCTATAAAAGCCAATCCACAAGGTAAAGGTGTGGTGGGCGTACTCGTAGACTTACAAGCTCAACGAAATGCCAATATTGAAGCTAAAGACTACAGCCAAGTGTTAGCTGATTACTTTACGTCCTCATTGATCTATATCGCTAACTATCACTTCAAACCTGTAATAGGTGTCGATTATTATTTATATCTTAAAGAGGGTACTTGGCTGTTGAGCTTAATTGAACCTCATGCATGGAAGAATCGTTCTTATGGCGACTTCTTTGCACGTTGTGTGCTGAATGAGGACAGAACATGGACTATGCAAACCTGTGATGATTGGCAACAGAATATCACTTTAAAAAATGCCATCGAAGATTTACAGCATAATTTCATAAACGCTCTAAATAGCGATGAAAAATTTGTTGATCAATTGCCATTCTATCAACAACAACTAAACTACTATCAGCGTGTGGGCGCATATGCTCTGGCTTGTTCCTTAAGATGGTCTTTATCCGAACAATATGGTGAAAAACAACTCAACGACCTAAGCGCCAAAAAGCTACTCATCAAAGGCTTACAAAAAGAAAACTTACTTAGCTGAACAAACCGTGATTGCAGGGCCTGCTAAGTTTTTTTCAGTTATACTAGCGCCTGATTTTGACTTTCAAGAAAGAAAATGGAATTTAGTATAGGTCAGCGCTGGATAAGCCACTCCGAAACTCAATTAGGTTTAGGCATAGTGACTGAAGCAAAAAGTCGTCGTGTTAAAATCATATTCCCTGCCGTGGGAGAAAGTCGCATTTATGCCATTGATACCGCACCATTGAGTCGCATTATTTACTCAGTGGGAGATGTTATTAGTAATGATCAAGATCTGACTATCACCATACAACACTGTGAAGAGCAGCAATCACTCTATATTTACACAGGTCATGATTCACAAGGAAATACTCATACCCTGCATGAAATAGATGTTAGCAGCTTCGTGCATTTCACCACTCCAGAACAGCGCTTATTTAGTGGGCAACTGGATAAAAACAAAAACTTTGCATTAAGAATTGAAACACTCAAACATATCAATAGATTACAACAGTCTAATGTAAAAGGTCTTCTTGGTTCACGCAGCAATCTACTTCCACATCAATTATATATCGCCAATAAAATCGCCAAACGTCATGCGCCTCGGGTATTACTGGCTGATGAAGTAGGATTAGGAAAAACCATTGAAGCTGGCATGATACTGCATCATCAAATCATCACAGAACAAGCACAACGAGTTCTTATTGTCGTTCCTGATAGCCTAATTCATCAATGGCTAGTAGAGATGCTAAGACGCTTTAATCTTAAATTCTCAATTTATGATCGTGAAAGAATTGAAACGTTACTGCAAGAAGGTTTAGCCAACCCTTTAGAAGCCGACCAGCTGATACTATGTCCAATCAGTCTACTCACTGACCATGCAGACATTGCTAATTTTGCGACAAATTGCTCCTGGGATATGTTGATTGTTGATGAGGCACACCATCTAGCATGGTCACAAGATGAAGCAAGCCCTGAGTACCAATTAGTAGAACAACTCTCACAAATCAGTCAAAGCCTATTACTTTTAACTGCAACACCTGAACAAATGGGAATAGAAAGTCACTTTGCCAGACTGAGATTATTAGATCCGGCACGCTTTCATAATTTTGATAGCTACCGTCAAGAGCAAGAAAACTATCAACAATTGAATCATTACCTTGATCAAATACAAGCAAATCAAACTATTCCACAAGAGCCAGCATTGAACACTTTACTTGAGGACATAGACACGATAGACAGCGCCAATATCATCTCGCAATTGTTGGATCAACATGGCACTGGACGCGTGTATTTTCGTAACACACGAGCCACCATTGATGACTTTCCTCAAAGACAATCACACGCTTACCCTTTGCCATGTCCAACAGAATATTCTGACAGCAAGCAGTCACTTTATCCTGAACACACCATCGATCCAACAATCTGGATCGACAAAGATCCCAGAGTCGCGTGGTTGGTCAATCATCTACAGAATCTCAGGCCAGAAAAAGTATTAGTTATCTGTCATCATGCACAGACAGCTATTCACCTAGATCAATATCTTAATCTGCGTGCCGGCATTAGAAGTACATCCTTTTATGAAGACATGACCATCATAGAACGCGATCGCGCTGCTGCGTACTTTTCGGAAGGCTCACAAATTGATGATGAATACAGCAATATGGGTGCACAGGTAATGATCTGTTCTGAGATTGGCAGCGAGGGTCGCAATTTTCAATTTGCCAGTCATTTAATTTTGTTTGATTTGAGCATCAATCCCGATTTAATAGAACAGAGAATTGGACGCCTTGATCGCATAGGTCAAAAAAATGACATCCAAATTCACATCCCCTATATAACCAACACCGCCCAAGAAATCATTTTCCATTGGTTGCACGATGGCATTAATTTATTTTCACATAGTTGCCCGGCTGGACAAGAAATACTCCGACATTTCAAAGACAAACTTGAGCAATTACTCGAAGCCAATAATCGCGATGAAAATACTCTAGCTAATTTAGTTGAGAATACTTCCATCTTCACCCGTGAGCTCAGTGAGCGGCTACAAAATGGGCGTGATCGCCTCATTGAATTAAATTCATTCGATGCAACGCAAGCGGCAACAATTATCGATGAGATAGAGGCACAAACTCAGACTGAAGCTCTTACTGATTACATGGAGAATGTGTTTGATCAATTAGGGATAAATTCAGAATTTCACTCTGAACATGCATATATCATCAAACCCAGTGAACAGTCTCAAGGTGATTTGCCCGGCTTAAAAGAAGATGGCACTACCATCACCTATGACCGTAAAAAAGCATTATCACGCGAAGACATGGAGTTTGTGACTTGGGAACATCCTATGGTCTCAGAGTCAATGGGTATGATTATCAATAGTGAGTTTGGTAATACTGCTGTAGCAACCATCTCAACTAATGCACTTGAAAAAGGGTGTTTGTTGCTTGAAGTATGGTATGGCATTAACGTTATCGCAGATAAAAAACTTCAGCTATCTCGTTATCTGCCGATGTCACCTACTCGATGTTTATTAGATAATAAAGGCAATGACTACAGCCAAGCCATCAGCTTTGACATATTAAACCCGCTATGCAAGTCATTACCCAAGAAAACTGCCATTGCAATCGTTAACAAAACCAAATCACTGGCTAGTAGTTTGCTTGAAAAAACCCAAATGATTGTTGATAAAGAACTTGTTTCCATACAACAAAAGGCGCAGAAAAAAATTCAAGTCGAATTAGGTAATGAGTTAAACCGCTTAAAGGCTTTGCAGAAGAAAAACAAAACCATTCGTAACGATGAGATTGAACATATTAAGAAAACTATTGAAATCTCACAAAGGCTTATTGAAAAAGCAAAATTTCAGATTCAGGCTATTCGCTTAATTGTAAACAGTTGACACAACTTCATGAATTACCGGGCTGGTGCTATTCAGTAAAAATATCTACTGAGACATCAGTTATTCTGCTTAATTATTGGTACGATTATATTCTTGCCGGGTCGAATCTGTGAAAAATCTACATCAGGATTGTGTTGTCGTAATAACCACATAGGAACCTTGAATTTTTTCGCTGCTAAGTGCCATAGCGACTCACCACGTTTTACAGTATGGGTATAAATGCTATCAATTCGGTGATCCAAGAAATATTGTTCTTGATATTGTTTTTGATAATCAATGCGACGTTGCTCAAAATTTTGCTTATCTATGCGAGTGAATTCTAGTTTTATTTTCCTACCAACCAGTACTGGTGTGCCAAATCTCATGTCGTTAATTTGACGCAAACGACTCGCACGCAAATCCAACCACTCTGCATAATGTCCTAGCGTCTCTTCAGCTTGTACTATAATCTTGTCGTCTGCATCGACACTGTAATCGGCAGGATCTGTCAATAGACCCTTAAGTTCCTGAGTATCAACTTGCGCAGGTAAAACTTCCACATCTTGCTTTGCCTCCTGCAAGTTGACTGCTTGCGATATGTTTACCGATTCTTGCGTCAGCTCTGTTGCTTCTTGTTGAGCATTTTTTTGTGCTTGTGCTGGACGTGTTTTTTTTGCAAGCTGCACCGGCTTAACTTCAGCTACCGTATCCAAAAGAATTTTTTGATCCGCAACAGGTAATCTGAGTTTCTGACCAATCCTAATGTAATGTCCACTGCGCATAGCATTAGCAGCTAACACTTCACTCACTCTATAGCCGTAACGCTGAGCTATCTCAGAGATAGTGTCACCACGTACCACGGTGTGAAATAAATCGGGCGTTTGCTCATCATGTTTTTCTATACTGGGTATATAAGCTAACAATTTATGCGCAGGAGCATTTAATAGATTTTTAGGAACTCTTAGAGTATATCCACGTGGTACACGTTTATTTCCATTCCATATAGACGCTAACAATGATCGATTATGGCGCTTGAGCACACTAACAGGAACACTCAAAGCCTCAGCAATATCTTTAATTTGAATATAGCTATCTAATGTTATCAGCTCATAATCGAATGGCTTGGCGGGATAAATCTTTGGGAAATATTGATCTGGGTTCCGATCAACTTCAAGGGCGGCAAGAAAAGCGACATAAAAATTACGTGAAGCAAATCCAAATGCTCTCCCCTTATATTGGCGTGCAATAATGGCTATGTCACGAGTACCAAGGGTTTTGATTGCTTTACGCATACTTGCTACACCGTGATTGTAAGCTGTCAAAGCAAGCGGCCAGCTCTGTGTTAAATTATAATTATGTTGGAGTAGTTTTGCGGCCGCTATAGTGGCTGCAAAAGGATCCATACGCTCATCGACAACATAATCAATTTGCATGTATCGACGACCTGTAGAGCGAATAAACTGCCATAATCCAGCTGCACCGACATGAGAATATGCCTCAGGGTTAAATGATGATTCCACATGTGGGAGTATCGTAAGTTCGCGAGGCAAATCAAGCTCGTGGAAAGTTTTTTCTATATAGGGTCGCCATTCACCTGCTCGAATCAAGCCTTCGCGAAAACGATTAGACTGACCCAATTGAAACCGCAAATTATCAGCAGCATGCAGT
>CAZKDD010000024.1:0-10816 GCA_964551535.1 uncultured Thiotrichales bacterium
TTAGTTATTGTTTTTGTGTATCAGTGCTTGATAGTAGACTACATAATACACATGTGCGACCAAAAATCACACAGATGATAAAAAATAAAGAGCCTGAAAAATTACTCAAACGACACCGAGAATTAGTGCATTCTGAACATATGAGAGTGAGTTCACATGTGCAACGCCCATATGATGATTGGGTGCTGAATACTCTTATGATTGAAGGATACCAGGTGCCCTTTCAATACAAGCGTAAACAGCAATATAAGAGCCTAAAAAACCATTTCGTTAATCTCACTTATTATGCTGAAACCAAAAACATTGCGGGTTTGGAAATGGAAGTGATGAATGTTGTCAGAGTGATGATGGCTTAGAGGCTATTAGTATGCATGTGTTGGTGATGACGCGTGTTTTGGACATTTAAGATATGACCTATGGCATGTATGCAGCCACCAACTAATGTAATCAATACTTCATCATCGTGTGTTATGAGTTGATGATTGCTTAACAGGTCAAAAAATAAGGCAGGTATGAGTAAGATGATCAAACCGATGCTAGCGACAATGGTGGGTAGCCATTTTCTATGACTGCGATATCCGCTGCTTAGAGCAAATAAAGTTACAGGGATGATGATGAACACAATCATTTGATGGAATAGTAATTCGTGAGTGTCTTCTCCATGATGCATGCTTAATGACAAGAATGGGAATAAGCTGATCGCTATAGGTACAGCGATGCAATGTAAAGCACATATACCAGATAAAATAATGGCAAAACGATCAAGGTTTTTTAGCATGATGAGTATTATTCAGCGCAATGCGCGCACAATCCATGAATTTCTACATGAGTTTGGCGGGGAGTGAAGCCTTCATTTTTACTGGTTTGAATGAGCATGTCTTGTAAGGCCGCGGCTTTTACTTCCTTTACTTCTTCGCACTTATCACAAATCAAAAATTGACAAGTGTCCTGTGCGTGCTCAAATTCACAGCCTATGTATGCATTATTGCTTTCAATCTTGTGGATTAAATGATTATCTAATAGGAACTCGAGCGCTCGGTACACTGTCGGAGGTTTTTCAACATGATTTTCATCACTGAGTTGTGCCAGAAGATCATAGGCCTTAATCGGTTTATGGCTTTGCCAAATTAACTCCAGTACTTTTTCCCTGATGGGAGTTAGCCTAAGTTTTTTCTCTGTACATAGTTTGTTTGCTCGGGCTAAAGCACCTTGAATACATTGTGTATGTTGATGTTGGTTATGCATGTTAAAATACGGCTCAAATCTGTTATAACGTAACACTTTACAGTAATTTCCCCACGCTATGCAAACATTATCAAGGGTTGAAAGTTGAATGGAAGCTAGGCAGTTTCTGCAAAATGTAAAAAGTCAGCTGGACACCCATGCTTTGTTCAGTGATCGCTACATACAACATTTTGAGAGCATGCAAATATTTGAGCGACCTAAAGCGCAATTATTTGCCGAGTTATATTATCCTCATATATTACGCACTCGCTTGTATCAAGCGAGCACATTAGGCCTAGTTAAAGACGAAAGGATACAGTTTGTTCTGGCAGAAATAGTCCATGATGAATACGGACTAGGTGATGAAGCACAATCTCATATGCAGTTGTATAGAAATTTTATGCAAGGTATTGGATGTGAGGTATTAGCGGCAGAACACTATGAAATCATCCCTGAATTGAAACAATACATTAGTGAGATGGAACAGTTAACTCGCAATGGGGATTGGTTATCCGCAGTTGCTGCAGTGGGTATAGCAAGCGAGTGGCCCATACCCAAATACTACACTGCCTTACTCAAAGGTTTTAGAAAGATCCCGAATATTCAAGAAAAAGATTTAGCGTTGTTTACCAGTCATGTGACACTGGATGTTGAGCATGCTCGAATGATAGAAGAGGCAGTATTGCCACATGTGGTGACTTCATCACAACAGCATAGGTTCATGCAGGGAATCGACATTAACATGCGTGCAAGAAGGAAACTGCATGATGGGTTGTACCAGCGAGTATTTGCCCACTAGGTTGAGACTGAGTTTGCATCATAGAGAGAGTGACCGCCCAGTGAGCTATCAACTAGTGAGCTAAATCAATCAGTCTCTACCGACATAGCCTAACAGCGGGTTATCTCCTGACTTGCATAAGGTCATAATCATCGATGATCGAATATGCCTTTATGTGTTGATTAAAAGTGGCTATGTGATCCATGCCCAGTAATTATTGCTGACTGGTTAATGTAGGGACTTCTTCAATAATGCTTGATATGACACATGAGTATTTGTTTGATAATCAGGCTCAAGACAATTATTTCCAGAATGTGTCTCAATCATTTCTAATCCAGATTTTAGCGCCAAATCCATACTCTCGATGTCGTCGGCACTGGCATCATTACAATAAGAAACGCATGCTTCACAACTACATTGACGCAGTAGTGATAGTGTATACAGACGCTCTCTTTCTGTACTGCATGTTTCAACGTTTCGTATGGCACTGAAGAGCTGATTAGTTAATCTTCGATACTGTTGTAAATTCATTTGGTTTCCTTGCAGTCGGCTGTCATTGTTCCTTTGATTAGTAAATATATTTTTCATGCAAATAAATTTACTTGACTTGGTATATGAAAGTGAATAAGAAGAATTCCTTACAGGTGTTCAAAAAAATTATTGATAATAATTATCATTAGTAATAATAATGAATTATAGGTTGTTGTTTATTATGGATTTTTTGAAAACTTGTACATTGTTTATGGGGTTTTTATCTAAGTGGATTTACTTGAAAACCATAAATATGAGCAAAAAATAATGCCTAATATTGATAACGTCACCGTCACCCAGAGTTGGTTGATCATAAAAATGGTCAGGCTCAGTGTGCAGATTATAAAAATGATAACGCGTATACAGATGCCACGAGGAATCGCTTCATTATGACTAAAATTTCTCACAATAGGACCGAAAAAAGCATGATTAACCAACCAATAATGAAACCTAGGTGAAGATTTGGCAAAACAACTGGCAGCCAATAGAATGAATGGGGTGGTGGGTAGTAAGGGTAAAACCACACCAATAACGCCCAGACCGATACTGATCCAGCCGACAACAATAAGTAATAAATTCTTGGTGGTTAAACTCATTCACATGTCAAAAAGTTCTTGTCACTCGAAGTATAAGAGATAGTGATCTAAAAGGTTACGGTTAATAAGGAGTTAACGAATGAAAGTGAGTCTTTTGATAGGGTTGTTATGTTTATTCACGCAGCAGTGTTATGCAATGGGGATGTCCACGGTACATCGGACTTTCACATCGGCTGAAGACATGCAGTCGAGTGACTGGTACAGCGAAGAAGAGTCACACAGGGCCTGGCAGCATAGTGTGGTTCGGTTGCCACAGGCAGGTAAAGTGAGTCACGCACTGATGCAGGACCTTAGGGCAGCACAATTACCTGAACAAGCTATACCCGTTGTAATCTATTTGCATGGATGCACAGGACATATTGCTGGCAGTATTCAACGTATGGAGTGGCTGGCAGAACAGGGTTATGGCGTTATTGGGCCAGACAGTTTGGCAAGAGAAAAATACCCACGATCTTGTGATCCTTACCGCCACCAAGGTGGACTGTATCGTGAAACGCTGATTATGCGACAACAAGACGCGCTTTACGCCATAAAGCAGGCTAAAACATTAGAGTGGGTAGACGCAAAAAATATTTTTGTCTTTGGACATAGTGAGGGAGCTGTCACAGCTGCGACTATGGTAAGTCCAAGTCAACATTATGCGGTGAATGCCAGAGTGGTTGAGGGTTGGACTTGCCACGCTGTTGGTTGGGAGGAGTACGGTGGTATCAACGCACCTAAGTCAGAACCTGTCATGACACTGGTGGCTAAACATGATCCCTGGTTCCAGAGTGAATACACACGTGGCGACTGTGGCCCGTTTATAAATTCTAACAATGGCAGTCAATCGATAGTGATTGATAAAGGTCATCTCGCGTATGAGCATGATTTACTATTTGATCCGCAGTTGCGCGATCAAGTGATCGATTTCTTGCGTCAACATTCACACCAGTGATCAATCCACACTGATGAGGTTGTCTGTCGACTAGCTAGAACTTGCCTCAGCTCGAATTATGCAAGTATGTTGCTCAAGCTGCCCCTTCTGTGTGAAAGCTTCTTCAGGCATAGGGTTCTGATGGGCGGCTTTAAAATCCTCACTACCTACCCACTGTCGGAATGCCTGCTCATTCTCCCATTCAGTATAAACCACATAAGGAAGATCATCGGATAGTGGTTTTAAAATTTGCATTTGTCTAAAACCTTTTTGAGTGTCTATTTGACCGGCTCTTTTTTGAAAACGGGCCTCAAATTCTTGTTGCCAATCAGGGTGTACAAATACTCTATTTGTTACGATATGCATGAGCTAAACCTTTCATAAAAAAATTGATAATGTCAGTGTCTCAAACCGTGTGGTTTTTGGCCAGTGCAGGCAAATGCTTGTAAAGGCCGAAGCGCTGAAGCACTATTAGACGTATGAATAGTATAAAACGACAGTGTATTCGTTGGGTGGCTCAGATTTTATTCAAACTACTGTATCGTGTTGAGGTGCGTGGTTTAGAGCATTATCCGTTAAATGACGAACGTTACGTGCTCATTTCAAACCATATCTCATTATTGGACGGGCCTTTGCTAATGAGTTTCGTCCCAAACTTACCCATTTTTGCGATCAATTCAGAAGTGAATGAGAAATGGTGGGCGCGCATCTTTACCCGTCATTTTGAAATGTATCCATTAAATTCAGATCAGCCCATGGCAGTTAAGGGGCTGATTAAAATGTTGCGTGCAGGCAGACGCGTGGTGATTTTTCCTGAGGGACGAATCAGCAGTACAGGAACTATCATGAAGGTCTATGAGGGGGCGGCCAAAATAGCTCAATTGGGCGAAGCTAAAATTATCCCCATCCGTATTGATGGCCCTCAGTACACTCGTTTTGGTCGTATGCAAGGGAAAGTGAAACAGCGTTTGTTTCCTAAAATCACGCTGACATTTTGTGCGCCTGTGAGTTTGAGCAAGCCCCCCAAAGACATGGATAAACAGGATAAAGCGGCAAGGCGTCTAGAGATGTACGATCTTATGACGCAAACGATGTATGCAACGACGAATATCCACAAGACACTCTCGCAAGCCATGAGTGAAGCCATCACATTGTATGGACGCGATCAAATAGTTATCGAGGATATGCAACGTGAGCCGATCAATCTTGGACGATTACATATTGGCAGTATAGCGCTCAGTGAAGCATTTAAAGCATGGAGTATTAAGCCCGGTAATATTGGTGTGTTGCTGCCTAATGTGGGTGCGACCGTAGTGACATTTTATGCATTGCAACGATTGGGCTGGGTGGCCGCCATGCTAAATTATACAGCTGGTATTAGTCATATACGCTCGGCAATCAAGGCGGCGGGCATTGAAACAATTATCACCTCGAAAAAATTCATCGAAGTGGCAGAGTTGGGCGATGTGTTGACACAGTTGGAGGCAAGCTGCCGCATTGTATGGTTAGAGGACATCAAAGCTCAGCTAGGCTTAAAAGACAAATTATTGGCAGTCATTAAATCCAAACTGCCTGATAAAAACGCTGAAAACAAATCATCGGCAGAAGATATTGCTGTTATTTTATTTACTTCTGGCTCCTCTGGCATACCTAAGGCAGTGGCTCTTAGCCATAAAAATTTATTAGCTAATAGTGCACAAGTAAAAGCATGTATCGATTTTAACAGCCAAGACATATTTTTTAATGCCTTGCCATTGTTTCACTCCTTCGGTTTAGGTGTGGGTATGGTGTTGCCAATAACCTCAGGGATAAAAACTTTTCTTTATCCCTCACCGCTACATTATAAAGCTATCCCAGAATACATTTATGACACACGAGCCAGTGTTTTATTTGGCACGGATACTTTTTTGCAGGGTTATGCACGGCACGCTGAGGCCGATCATTTTCATACTTTACGCTATGTTATTGCCGGTGCAGAAAAACTCAAGGCAAGCACGCGACAGATGTGGTTGACTCATTTCGGTCAGCGTATTTTAGAGGGCTATGGAGTGACAGAAACTTCTCCAGCCATTAGCCTTAATAACATCAGCTATAGTAAAGAAGGAAGTGTCGGTCGGTTATTGCCAGGGATAGATTTTCAACTGCGAGCGGTTGAGGGAATCACTGAAGGTGCTCAGCTCTGGGTTAAAGGTGATAATGTAATGTTAGGCTATATGCAAAATGGAGATAATCAGAATCTTCAAAAGCCCCATCAGGGTTGGTATGACACTGGTGACATAGTATCTATGGACATTCATGGTTATATGACAATCATCGGTCGAGCTAAACGATTTGCAAAAGTTGCCGGTGAAATGATATCGCTGGCAAGAGTTGAATTGTGGATACAGGAATTATGGTCTGATTATGAACATTGCGTATGTTCCATAGCGTGTGATCGAAAAGGCGAGCGTTTAGTATTAGTCACCGACTATCTGCAAGCCGATAAAGCTGCCATGAGAGAATATATTATAAGTGCAGGTGGAACCGAGATTATGTTGCCTAATGAGATTATAGTCATTGATGCATTGCCCAAGCTGGGCAGTGGGAAATGTGATTATGTAAGTGTAGATCGACTCGTGAGTGAGCATTTTTTTACTGCTAGCTAAGAAATGGTCTTAGGGGGTAGCTTAATTAAAATAGCGAGACCAATCTTTCGTTGTCTCACCCACCACAATGAATGCAGGATTCAATAAATCAGGTTTATTGTAGAGCAGAGGTTTGTGTTCAAAGGTGACAATGGCGCCACCCGCTTGTTCAACAATACACTGTGCCGCAGCCGTATCCCATTCGCATGTAGGCCCAAAACGAGGGTATATATCGGCAGAGCCTTCAGCAACCAAACACGATTTAATAGAACTACCACGAGTGATTAATTGGTAGTCAACACATTTAGAGAAAAAACGCTGCATGGACACGCCATGATTTTTTTGGTTGCTGCAAATGCGAAGTGTCGCACACGCGGGGTTGCTCACGTTAATAATCTGACTATCTTTATGAGCAATTTTTTTATAAGCATGCCCATGCTGACATGCATAGTAAAGATGTTGTTCAACAGGTAAGTATATGCTGCCTAAAATTGGGCGCTGCTTGTGAACCAATGCAATATTGACGCTAAAGTCAGGTTTGTTTTTGATGAATTGTCGTGTCCCATCCAGTGGATCAATAAGCCAAACAAAAGGCCAATGTTTACGCTCCTCATAGGGCTTTAGATGTGATTCTTCAGAAATACGGGGAATATCCGGCGTGAGTTTCTGCAGCTGTTGCTCGATAAACTGATTGGCAGCCAAGTCAGCACTAGTCACGGGTGATTGATCACTTTTTATATTTATGTCATAAGCAGCATTGTAATATTCAAGGATGATCTCTCCAGCTTGATGACTGATAGAATTTACTTCATACATCAATTGTTCAAGTTCATTCAGATCAATCATTAAGGCACCATAGAACAAAAATCCAAGAGTGAGACAGCAGGAGACTATGATATGACTAATTGCATAGATTGGACACAGGTAAAAACTATTTTCTTGGATATGGATGGCACCTTGATGGACTTAGCTTTCGATAATTATTTTTGGCATGAATATTTACCCAGAGTCTATGCCAATAAAAATCAACTTAACTATGAGCAGACTGTCAACCAACTTAAATCTATGTATTTGGAACAGAAGGGTGGTCTTAAATGGTATTGCACGGATTATTGGTCAGAGCGATTAGGTGTCAACATCGCAGAACATAAACGAGTGGTCTGGCATCGTATTCAGTTATTTCCTGATGTGGTCAATTTTTTGAAACTCATGCGCATCAGTGGCAAACGAGTGGTGTTATTAACCAATGCCCATCGAGACATACTGAATGTCAAAATGGAAAAAACAAAAATCGATGGTCATTTCGATCGTCTTATCAGTTCACATGATTATGGTTACGCTAAAGAACAAGATGAATTCTGGCCAAAATTAGCCATGGATGAAAACTACAATAAACATCATACCTTGTTTATTGATGATAACGTTGATGTGCTCCGAGCAGCTCAGCGTCATGGACTGAAATACCTTTTATGTGTAGATCGGCCAGATACCTCTATGCAAAATCAGGATACGCAGGATTTTAAATCGATGGATAATTTTGCCAATTTAATTACATCATTTAGGCAACATCACCAGTGATGGAATAGTATATTCAAAAAATACATTAAGGTTAATTAGCCGCGTTTCCAGTGCTTAAAGCGTTTTTTGCAGTAAGCAAGTAATTCATCATAATTGCGAAAATGTAAATCAAAGCCTTCTTCAGATGGCGCATCAAATTCACAATAATCATTAGTATGATCGCGGCAGATTTGTGGGCGTACCTCATAGATACCACAGGCGCCATCGGCCTGAATATGTGCACACGAACCTTGAATGAGGAGATACCAACCATCGTCATCTTGATAAATTTCTATGTGATCATGTGACACTTGCCACAGTAGATATTCGAACTCCTGTTTACTACGGGGAGTATCGATTTCCTGGGTGATATATGTGCAACAAATAGTATTGGTGCAGAATCCACATTTGTTTTCGGGAGTGATCTTCACGTCAGGATCTAGGGTCACTTGTATATCTTTAAGTCTTAACATGGCGTGTCATCAATCGAGTGAATAAAATGGATTAGGGTTGTTATGAGCCAGATTTATCCCACGCATAAGCGCAATCAAGCTCAGAGCGAACTTCTAGAAGCCCTGCCTCACTGGCAACCATTGTAGCCAGTGGAGTATTGTTTTTGAAGCGTCTGTGAGGTGTATTTAACCATCGAGCTGCCATATGCATATTGCGTGGAAATGAGGTTCTTAATGCATCGGCAATGCCGGCTATGTGTTCGATTCTTCTTTGTGTGGCTTCACTATCAGGGAAGGCATCACCATTACGGAATTTGTCTAAGTGACGCGTGCGAATATTATTTGGCAGCCCTAGCACTTGAATGATCTGTTTGGCCTCTAGACCCCAATCATCCATCAGTCGCATAGTCATTTGTGTGATCACTACCTGATCAGCCATGAAAGGGTATCCTAGTCAGTTGTGGGCTTTTTCTTGAGTGCATCAATCGAAACGACGGAGGATTTTTTTGGCGTGTCCGCATAGTAGGGACGCTCATTAAGCTCAATGCCTAATTCCTCAGCCAGTTCGCGTTCACGTGAAGAAATCAAACCCAGACACATGCGAATATCTTGACGTGTGTCGTCACTCAAAGTGTGTTTCATGCCTGGTTGTGGGGTACTTTCACGCACTATCGTTGTCAATAGTTTGCGCATGATTAGTAGTGTACGTTGCTCGACTGAAGGTTCTTTGTTGGTAGACATAGAGTAATGGCTTTGTTTACTATTCGTTTAAGGGGCAAGCATATCATGTTCAATGATGTTTCGTATTATCCATCACCAGTACATTACGCAAAATATGATAAAAGTTAACGGAGGCTTAATTGAATGATGTAAATTGTACGGCCAAGTATTCGCTGGGTCAGATCATCAAGCACTCAAAATTTGATTATCGTGGTGTCATTTTCGACGTTGATGCGCAATACGAGGGCAGTTCAGAATGGTATGATGACGTAGCTAAATCAAGGCCCCCCAAGGACCGCCCCTGGTACCGTGTTATGGTTGATAACAGTGATGTTACCACTTATGTAGCCGAGCGACATTTGCACATGGCTGATGATCTCTCTGTTATTCAACATCCATTACTCGATATCTATTTCGATGTTTTCATTGATGGACGATATTCATTAATTCACCGACAAACACAATGATCACTAAACTCCAAGAATGGTTAAAAAGTCGTTTTCAGGATAATGACGACAGTCATCAACCTGAACCCTTGCACATAGCAGCAACTATGTTATTGCTAGAAGTTGGAAGAGCGGATTTTGAGACGTCACAACAAGAAAAAGAAACTATGACTGCGGTGCTCAAATCGCAATTCCAACTCAATGATGAACAGGTTATGAGTTTGATGGAACACTCATTATCTGAACATGATGAATACACCTCAGCACATCCATTTATTAAACTTTTAAATGAAGGCTTAGAGCGAGATGAGAAGCAGATCTTAATGGAAGGGTTGTGGCGTGTAGCGTTAAGTGACGCCGTGTTGGATAAATATGAAGAATATTCGATTCGTAAGATAGCTGATTGGCTATACGTATCGCATTCGGAGTTTATACGCAGTAAGTTGACAGTTGAAAGACAGTTAGGGCTGGAATAAGTGCGTTATTCCCACCAAGGCCTAAGAGTGCAGGCTTTGGTGGGAGGCAAGGTCATTAGACCATATCTTTTAGGCCCTTGAGAGGTAGAATCTTGACCGCTTTTCTCGCCGGCTTAGCTTTAAATACAGTTTCTTCACCTGTAAATGGATTGATACCTTTGCGTGCTTTTGTGGCAGGTTTTTTAACTACCTTAAATTTACATAAGCCAACTAGATTGAATAAGCCAGATCCTCTTGGCTTCATCTCTTTAGCAATAACTCCCTCGAGCGCTGTAAACACCGATGCGACATCTTTGCGTGTTAAGCCGGTTTCGGTGGCGATGGAATTTAAAATTTCTGACTTGGTGGGTGGTTTTTTTACAGCAGGTGCTGCAGCTTTTTTCTTAACAGCCATGAAGTATTTTCCCTTTTTTGGTGTGGTGTGATTTATATTATCGCTTCGCTATGATTTATCTCAATAATACTTATTGTTCTTTTAGTAGTGTGGAATTGTACACAA
>CAZKDD010000025.1:0-10621 GCA_964551535.1 uncultured Thiotrichales bacterium
AAACACATATGATGGACTTATTCTATGACTGTCTCAAAACCCCTAAAAAAAAGAGGCTGCATTTTCATCGCTTCATGCAAGAAGTTCATCAACAGCTCAGTCTGATTAACAACCAACAAGATCCATTAGCCATTGTTGCCGATCATTTTAAACGCCATGCCGACATTATCTGTTTAGATGAATTGTTTGTATCCGATATTGGTGACGCTATGATACTGGCAGGCTTATTAGATGCGCTTTTCAACAGAAATATTACGCTGGTATGTACCAGTAACTGTCACCCTGATCAACTGTATGAAGGTGGATTACAACGCCAAAAGTTTCTGCCCGCCATAGAATTGATTAAATCTTGTACGACTATTGCAGAACTTGGCGGCGATCAAGATCATCGCCTTGAATTCTTAGAGCATGCGGATATCTACCATACGCCACTGGATGACAATGCTCAGCAGATCATGCTTGATAACTTTCTCCACGTATCGACCGAACTGGGCACTGAAAACGAAGTCCTGCACGTCCATGGACATGAAATCCCAACCATACGCTGTTCTGATGGAGTCGTATGGTTTGATTTTAAAGCTTTGTGCGATGGCCCAAGATGTGCTGCAGATTATATTGAAATTGCTCGTTGTTTTAACACGGTATTAATATCTAACATTCCAATCATGAATCATGATGACAATTTAGCCAGACGTTTTATTACCGCCATAGATGAATTCTATGACCGAAATGTCAAAGTTATTATTTCGGCAGCAGCTGACGAGAAGCGACTGTATGAAGGCAAGAAACTGGCTTTTGAGATACAACGTACACAAAGTCGTTTAATTGAAATGCGTTCACATGATTATCTTGCAAAAGCACATAAATCACTGTGACATCGGATAACCTATTCGTTATGATAGTGTTTTCAAGGACTGAGAGTTAACATGAAAAAAGCGGTGAACATCGCCATCACAGGCGCAGCAGGAAATATTGGTTATGCCATCGCATTCAGAATCGCCTCAGGCGATCTATTTGGACCAGAGCAAGCTGTTAACCTCCACCTTCTAGAGCGAGAGCCCTCGTTACCTAAACTCAATGGCGTGGTTATGGAATTGCATGATTGTGCCTTCCCTACCCTTGAAAATGTCATTGCTACAAGTGAACCCAGCATCGGCTTTGGCGATGTCGATTACGTGTTTTTAATCGGTTCACGTCCTAGAACTCAAGGCATGGAAAGACAGGATCTTTTGAGTGCAAATGGCGCAATTTTTAAGCCGACAGGAAAAGCAATTAGTGATTATGCAAGTCGAGATGTGCGTGTTCTTGTGGTAGGCAATCCTGCCAATACGAATGCCCTGATAACACTTCACAACGCTCCGAATTTAAATCCCAATCAAATTTCTTCGATGATGCGCCTTGATCACAATCGCACCATCAGCATGTTAGCTGAAAAAGTCAAACAACATACTAGCCTGATCAAGAATGTGACCGTGTGGGGAAACCATTCGACTACGCAATTCCCAGATCTTCAACATTGCTTGATTAACCAACAGCACTGTTATCAGTTCATAGATTCGAATTGGTACCAAAACGCTTTCATTGCGCAGGTACAAAAGCGAGGAGCAACCATTATTGAAGCTCGCGGTTCATCATCTGCTGCTTCTGCCGCCTCTGCTGCAATAGACCATATGCGTGATTGGGTCTGTGGTAGCGAAGAAAATAACTGGGTAAGTATGGGTGTATATTCTAACGGAGAATACGGAGTAAGCTCAGACTTGATGTTTTCTTTCCCAACTATCTGCATGGATCATAGATTCTCAATTATTGAAGACCTCACCCTTGATGAATTTTCTCAACAGATGATCAACTTAACCGAACAAGAGCTGATAAAAGAACGCGACATGGTTAAAGATTTATTAACCTAGAAATATATTGCCCTAAGCTGAGCAAATTCAAGCTTCTCACTTACGCTAATCAAACCACACTATTCATGCTGCCCAATCTTTATAACGACGATATTATAACGACAGCCTATATAACGACGATTAATATAACCACGAACCCAGCTTGATTAGTCTCACTACTATGACTCGATTAAGAATATCAATAACCATCGATTGAGGTGGCTATAATTAGTGGCTTGCTGCTACTAACCATTCAACTGCCTATCCACTATTGTCTTACTTATATTGTCTTACTTATATCGTCTTGCTTTGGTTTCATAAGACAGTTCTTCGAAATGGCGTATCAGTCAATACATTGGTTTCTTTATCAACGTCATTATCATCTTCACTGTCAAGAGTATGGGACGTTGTTGGGCTATCAAAAGAGCTTCCTTTGCATTCAAATGAGTCGTTATTATTATTTTGCACAGCTTGTGAGGAATCAGCATCAGAGGGATCACCACTTGATTGCGACACTAAGCGTGTATCAGTAAAGTCTGCCAATGTCATCTGACTTAAAAATTCATTAATCTTCTGACTCAGAATATTCCACATTGAATGAGATACATAACGTTTCTCCTGCGATTGAGTGGAAAATGATTTGCTCTTATCATCAATAGAGTTAATTATTTGAGCAATGGAAATCTCATAAGGTTTTCTTGCAAGACGATAGCCACCACCAGGACCACGTACACCAGAGACTAATTCTGCTTTACGCATTTTTGCAAATAACTGTTCCAGATAAGATAGAGATATGCCTTGATTTTTAGAGATCTCAGCTAACTTGATAGTTCGTATATTGTCATTGAGAGCCAGATCTATCATAGCCGTCACTGCATGTTGGGATTTAGTTGACAACTTCATTCATATTCACCTTAATAATTTATGGAAAAATCTTCATTTATTTACCTTAGTCCATAAAATCACCGGCAAGTTTCAGGGATAATGAATTTTTTTATTTGTCCACCGTCAATCTTTCTGTTTTGAATGTATGTCCTTGATTTATACAATATTTAAGCCACTTATATAAGAAGCGATTAGGTTGCCATTTTTCTGATAATTGATTGCTATAGGGGGAATGACTCTCAGATAGTGCCGAGGGTGAACATTTAGACACATTGAGCACCTCTGCTTGCTTAGCGTCAAAATAAATACGCACTAACAGGTCGGGATAATCGATTGAATGTGCACTGTCTTGTGAAAGAAATTGATAAGTTAACTTGATAGTTATGGTGTATTTAGAACGATAGATAACCGTTAGATGCAAGTCCAAATCTTGCTGAATCTCGGAGATAACCGCGTTATCGATGTTGCGTAGATTGCCACATAATCTGCGCAAATTTATATAGTTGATTTCGTATATCTCCATCAAACCAGCAAAAGTTTTTGGCTTAGGCAATGGAATTATCGAAGTTCGAACGCTACTTATCATAGATAAAAACTCAACTAATCACCTTCCACACATCACCACCGTGACGGTGAATTTTTTATAGGGCTTTAAACAGTCTACACTGAGTATCATGCATCCATGATCAATTATAAACCCTGAGCATTTTGTATTGCTCTGTTAGCGCATGACTCAGTATTAGCTCGTATGTCAACTCGCATCATCACATGCGATAGAGTACAACTTATACGAATGCAGTTATAAACGATGGATTTTTTTTACTATCGCACTGACGTGAGAATTCGGCGCCGGTACTTCTCTAGTAAGAATTTGATGCAGCTCAGGATCTTGCAACTCTAACAATGAGGCGAATGCCAATTGCTCTGAGGTATCAGCATCGGCAAAGTACTCATCAAGATAGCGCTCGGTTAATGTATCCAGTTCTTTCGTGCCACGCCGACAACGCCAACGTAATTTCGATTGATCTGGATTTGCTGGCATAGCTTAAGTCTTACGATGAATAATGAGCTTTTTGATTTCAGCGATGGCTTTAGCAGGATTCAGATTCTTCGGACATGCGTTGGTACAGTTCATAATCGTATGACAACGGTATAGCTTGAATGGGTCCTCTAGATCATCGAGGCGCTCTCCCGTTGATTCATCACGACTATCAGAAATCCAACGATAAGCCGCCAATAAAGCGGCAGGACCGAGATAACGATCGCTGTTCCACCAATAGCTGGGACAACTTGTCGAACAACAAGCACATAAAATACATTCCTCAAGTCCTTCAAGTTTTTCTCTATCTTCTTTAGATTGTAATC
Organism: uncultured Thiotrichales bacterium; assembly: GCA_964551535.1. Classification (GTDB taxonomy): domain Bacteria; phylum Pseudomonadota; class Gammaproteobacteria; order UBA4575; family UBA4575; genus UBA1858. The sequence continues at coordinate 4,137 of CAZKDD010000025.1, forward strand.
GCTCTCTGTCGGGTGGAGGTGGTGTGTCTGATTGCATCCATGGTTTAACTGAGGCGTACTGAGCATAGAAATTAGTCAAATCTGGAACCAGATCTTTCACTACCCCCATATGTGGAAGTGGATATATTTCAACGTCTCCCTTGAAATCACTGATGGCCTTGATACAAGCTAAGGTATTCATCCCACCTATATTCATAGAGCAAGAACCACAAATCCCTTCACGACACGAGCGACGGAATGTTAACGTCGGATCTATTTCATTTTTGATCTTGATAAGGGCATCTAACACCATCGGGCCACAAGTGTCCAAGTCGACATTGTAACTATCAACACGGGGATTGTTTCCATCTTCTGGATCGTAGCGATAGACTTTAAAAGTCTTTACGTTAGTTGCATCTTTCGGCGCATCAAACGTAATCCCTTTCTTTACTATTGAGTTTGCTGGTAGAGTAAATTCTGCCATGGAGTAATCCTCGATAATTCCTTACAAATCTGTTGTATGCATGTTTAGTAAACGCGTGCTTTAGGTGGAAACACATCGACTTCATCAGTCAGTGTAGTCATAGTCACTGGACGATAGTCGATGCTTACTTCACCGGAATCTGACACTGATGCTAAAGTGTGTTTCATCCACTCTTCATCATTACGATCTTGATAATCATCACGGGCATGCGCACCGCGACTCTCAGGTCGATTCAAAGCAGATGCGACTGTAGCAATCGCTTGTGGAAATAAGTTAGCGAGCTCTAAGGTTTCAATTAAATCTGTGTTCCAGATTAATGATTTATCAGTCACTTTAACATCATCAAATTGCTTATAGAGTTCATTGACTTTTTCTAAGCCTGTGGTTAATGACTCACCTGTTCTGAATACCGCTGCATGGGTTTGCATATTTTTCTGAAGGTTGAGTCTCAACTCGGCTGTAGGGGTGCTGCCATTTGAATGACGAAGCTTATCGAATCGATCCAACACTTTATCCGTTGCATGATCAGCTAAAGTAGGATGTGGCGTATCAGGCTTAACAATTTCTGCTGCACGTTTTGCTGCTGCTCGACCGAATACAATGAGATCAAGCAATGAATTTGAGCCTAAGCGATTTGCACCATGCACAGATACACATGCCGCTTCACCAATCGCCATAAGACCAGGCATCACCGTATTTGGATTGCCATCAACCATATTGACAACTTCACCGTGATAATTGGTGGGGATACCGCCCATGTTGTAGTGCACAGTAGGTAGTACCGGTATCGGTTCCTTATTCACATCGATGCCTGCAAAAATACGAGCACTCTCCGCAATCCCCGGTAAACGTTCTTCGATGACATCTGCTCCCAAATGTTCTAGATGTAGATGTATGTGATCACCAGCTTCACCCACACCACGTCCTGCATTAATTTCCATAGTCATGGAGCGACTGACTACATCTCTTGAAGCTAGGTCTTTAGCATTAGGTGCATAACGCTCCATGAAGCGTTCACCGTTAGCATTGGTAAGGTAACCCCCTTCTCCGCGTGCACCTTCAGTGATCAAACAACCTGAGCCGTAAATACCCGTGGGATGAAACTGAACAAATTCCATGTCTTGTAATGGCATGCCTGCTCGCAGCACCATGGCATTACCATCACCGGTGCAGGTATGTGCTGAAGTACAAGAAAAATATGTTCTACCATAGCCACCCGTGGCCATTAATACCTGATGCGCACGAAATCTATGTAACTGACCAGTGGCAAGATCAATCGCAATCACGCCTCGACAGGTACCATCATCGTCCATAAGCAGATCTATTGCGAAATATTCGATAAAGAACTCAGCATTATGCTTTAGAGACTGCTGATATAACGTATGTAGAATCGCGTGGCCTGTTCGGTCTGCAGCAGCACATGTGCGTTGCGCGATGCCTTCTCCGTAACGTGTCGTCATACCACCGAAAGGTCGCTGATAAATTTTACCTTCTTCAGTACGTGAAAACGGTACACCGTAGTGCTCAAGTTCTACTATTGCCGGCACCGCTTCTCGACACATATATTCGATTGCATCTTGATCACCTAGCCAATCAGAACCTTTGACCGTGTCATACATATGCCATCGCCAGTCATCTTCACCCATATTACCTAGGGAAGCACTCATACCCCCCTGTGCGGCCACTGTATGACTACGGGTAGGAAAAACCTTAGAGATACATGCGGTTGAGAGACCACTGACGGCCATGCCGAAAGTAGCTCGTAGACCGGCACCACCGGCACCTACAACTAATACATCGTATTCGTGATCGATTAAATTATAACTGCTCATAAGATTATAAGGACACTTTGATTATTGAAAATAAAGCGAGGAATACTAAGACTATGCAGGTGAAATTAAGCAGGATAAGTGACGTAATTCTCAGCCAACCCCCAACATAATCTTCAATGATGACTTGAATTCCCAACTGTGCGTGATAAATCATTACTACCACCAACAAGGCTAACGATACGGCCACCCAAGGAGATTGCATCCAAGCAATGACTTGCTCGTAACTCATTCCACCGAAACTGGCAATGGAATAGGCCAGCCACAATGTCAGCGGTATTAAAGCAATCGAAGTCAGATTTTGCATCCACCAATGGTGAGCGCCTTCTTTTGCTGATCCTAGACCTTTAACATTAGCCAACGGGGTTCTTAAACTCATAGTATTAACTCCAAAGCGCAAGTGCCCATGTAGCTGCAGTCGCTACTGCAGTAAAAGCAAGTACATATAAACCTGATTTATTGGCAATATCTTTTTCCAGACCCACTCCGGCGTTCCATATTAGATGGCGTATTCCATTCCCCATGTGAAGATAGAGTGACACCGTCCATGCGAGCATGAACAGCTGGCCAATAAAGTGGTTTAGTAATTCTTGAATCATGGTGAACTCGTTATGACCTGAAGCAATAGCCGCGAGAACTATAACCATGACTATCGCACCCATGCTCAGGAATACTCCTGTGGCACGATGCAAAATTGAGAGTGCCATTGTTAACTGCCATCTGTAGATACCCAGATGCGGTGACAATGGTTTATGAGATACACTCATTGAATGACTCCTGCTAAGCTTTGTTTGAACTTGTGTGGAGATAAGCGCTTGATACACCAACTCAGCATCTTTTAGATGCTCACAAAAGTCCTGCATTATATAAGCTGAACGACCGAATAACCAAGTTTTTATGCGGTATTACTAGGTCTATGGTTGGTTCAAAAACGATCAGCAAATGCCTACTGAGGTGCCAAATTACAGGACTTTTAAAAAATCTACCAGCTTGACAATTAAAAATATTAATGAACACTGTACATTCCCTATAACTGATGGCGATATTTTCTCCAAGTCAGTGATTTTTCGATAAATTCACAACAATTTTTATGTAAAATCGACATCCCTAGATTAGCCATGACATCATCAATGCAAGCAATTAAAAACAGACTCTCGCAACCCAATATGTCGCCTTTTGCTTTCGATCCTGAACAAGCACAGACAGCTATAGTTACTCTCGATCATTTACGTGCTTATCGGATTAAAGGTGAAGATGCAACCAGCTTCTTACAGGGTCAGTTTACTAATGATGTCAATTCAGTGACTGAAGAGCAGGCACAGCTAAGTGCTTATTGCACGCCAAAAGGGCGAATGCTGGCCACTTTCTATCTGTGTCGATGGAAAAATGATTATATTTTGATTTGCCCGACGACTATTGCCGAATCTTTCATAGCGCGATTATCCATGTATATCATGCGTGCAAAGGTAATTATTGAGGAGGCCACGGATGAACTTATTCTGGGAGTCATAAGTCCAGATCACCATTGGCTATCACAGTGTCCCTCAATCAGTCCGCTAGCAGCCACTATTGATAACTCTGAACAAACCGCTTATCAAGCCATAAGCACAGATCAAATAATGTGTTTTAGCGTGCCTGGCCCCATACCTCGTTATGTAATCTTATGTCAGTCATGTGATTGCGGTGAGATTGTTGATAGCTTGCAACAAATAAACCCTATTTACCCCGGAGCCGTCTGGGCACAGATGGATATATTAAGCGGTACACCTTGGATTGGTGCAAATACTCAAGAACTGTTCGTCCCGCAGATGACAAATATGGAGCTCATCGATGGAGTCAGCTTTTCGAAAGGCTGTTATCCTGGACAAGAAGTCGTCGCCAGACTGCATTATCTTGGTCATGCGAATCGTCGCATGTTCCGATTTTCTTGTATCAGCGAACGCAGCCTGGCCGCTGGTGATGATATTTTCTGCGATCAATCACAACAGCCAGTGGGTAAAATTTTAAACGTTGAAAAAAACGATGAGCGACAATGGGTGGGGCTAGCAGTTGTGCGCATAGATAATATTCAAAATGACAATCTCTATTGCCATGATGATCAATTAACGATTTCAAATCTTCCCTATCACGTGCCACTTGAAGCAAATAATAAATAACCTCTCTATGAAAGCCATTATTCTCTATTTAGCAATTGCCACATTAAGCGCCCTAGCCGCCTACATCATTCGATCCAATAATCGCTGGATTTCAAATTTCTTATTGTTACTCTCTGCCAGCTTCTTAATTATATTATTTGGCTCTATCATCATTGAAGAAATCTTATAGCAAAAGAATTTTTATCTGCGACAGCTGATAAGTCTATTACATCTGCGGCAAAACAGCCCTTGCCACCTACATACATTGTTTATGTCTGAAACAAGTCACTAAGTGATCATTCACCATGCCCACCGCTTGCATGAAGGCATAGCAAGTGGTGGCACCAACAAATTTGAAGCCATAACTCTTCAGCCCTTGACTCATTGCGACTGATTGAGGTGTGCTCGTAGGAATCTGCTCAGGGTGCTGCCAATGATTAATAATTCTCTGCCCATCAACAAAGCTCCACAAGTAATCTGAGAATGACGAATGTTCCTGGATAATATCGATATAGGCCTGAGCATTCGTCACTACTGATTGAATCTTTAATCGATGACGGACAATGTGATTATTAGTCATCAGCGCATGAATTTTTTCATCCTCATAATGAGCGATTTTATGTGGATCAAAATTATCAAATGCGATTTGATAAGCCGATTTTTTCTGTAGAATTGTTAACCAACTCAAGCCAGCTTGAGCGCCCTCTAACATCAACTGTTCAAATAATGATTGGTCATCATAGACGGGCACACCCCAATGCTCATCATGATCCGTCATCAGCAAAGGGTTAGCGTTCGCCCACTCACAACGTATCATTGCTTTATCAGACACCCACATGCGTACTTAGCTGACTTAGTAATTGTTGAATAATATCAGTCACCGATGCAGCACCTTGAGAACCGGCTTTACTCAGGGCGCATATGAGGAAATAACAATACGTCTCGGATTGAAGCAGAATCAGTAAACAGCATCACTAAACGATCTATTCCAATCCCCTCTCCTGCTGTTGGCGGTAAGCCATATTCAAGCGCACGAATATAATCTGCATCAAAATGCATCGCTTCATCATCACCACCATCCTTCTGTAATACTTGCTCTTGGAAACGAGCAGCTTGATCTTCCGCATCATTTAGCTCAGAAAAACCATTAGCAATTTCTTTGCCTCCAACAAAGAACTCAAAACGATCAGTAATATCAGGATTATCATCATTACGTCTGGCAAGCGGCGATACTTCTGTTGGATATTCAGTAATAAAAGTTGGCTGATCTAAATTACCTTCAACAGTTTTTTCAAAAATTTCTATCAATAACTTTCCAGTACCATAGCTATCTTGATAAGGAATGCTCATTGCGTCACACACTTTTCGCAAAGAATCGATAGTCATTAAATCATCCGCACTTAGTGATGGATTAAACTCTAGTACTGATTGGCGGACTGACAAGCGTTTGAAGGGCTGTTCAAAATCATACTTAGACCCTTGGTATTCAATTGTGTATTGTTGGTACAGATGAAAGGCTAGCTTGCGCAACATATCCTCTGTTCTATCCATCAATGCATGATAATCTGCATACGCCTCATAAAACTCTAGCATGGTGAACTCTGGATTATGACGTGTAGATAGACCTTCATTTCGAAAATTTCGATTAATTTCAAATACACGTTCAAATCCACCAACGACTAATCTTTTTAAATAAAGCTCTGGCGCAATACGCAAATACAATTGCATATCGAGTGCGTTGTGATGAGTCTCGAAAGGCTTTGCTGTCGCCCCTCCTGGTATTGCTTGCATCATTGGTGTCTCAACTTCCAGAAATTCCTGCTGAGCGAGATAATCACGAATAAACGCTACAATCTTGGAACGTATAAGAAATTTTTCACGCGATTGTTGATTCATAATGAGATCAACATAGCGCATACGATAGCGCTGTTCTTGATCTGTCAATCCATGGAACTTTTCTGGCAGAGGACGGAGTGCCTTAGTTAATAACTCTATGGTCACGGTTTTGACAAACAAATCTCCTTTACCAGACAAACCCACCGGCCCGCTCACTCCAAT
>CAZKDD010000026.1:0-10580 GCA_964551535.1 uncultured Thiotrichales bacterium
CTTTTTCATCAAGGGTTTTAGCAAGTTTACTGTCACTTAAGGGTTTGGCGGGATTTTCTCCTTGGATCAATTTCTTCAACATAGCTCGGATTGCTGTGGCTGAGTACATGCCATCATCAGCTGTGCCCACATGGCTGGAGAAAAAATATTTGAGCTCAAAGATTCCACGTGGTGTATGTAGATATTTATTAGTAGTGACTCGCGAAACGGTTGATTCATGGAGTTCTAGTTGTTCAGCAATATCTTTGAGCACTAATGGTTTCATAGCTTCTGGTCCTTGCTCTAAAAAGTTAATCTGTTGATCGATAATGGCACTAGACACGCGTAATAAAGTCTCATTACGGCTTTGTAAGCTCTTGATAAACCAGCGAGCTTCTTGAAGTTGGGAACGTAAATAGTCATTTTGTGGACTATTATCTGCCCGCTTAATGAGGTTGGAATAGAGTGAATTAATACGCAACTTAGGAGCGACCTCAGTATTTAATTCTATATGCCATGTATCTTTATGCTTCACCACAGAAACGTCAGGGATGACATATTGCGTCTCACTATCAGTCATTTGTGCGCCGGGTCGTGGATTGAGTGATTGGATGAGCTCAATAATATGATGCAGTTCTTCGCTACTAAGATGAAGTTTCTTTTCTATCGTGGTCAGGTCACGTTTGCCTAGCGCCTCAATATGGTCCGATATGACTTGTCGCGCCTGTTGCAGAAGTGGTGTGTCGGGAGGTAATAGATTGAGCTGAATATGAAGACACTCCGCTAAGTCCTGCGCACCACTTCCGATTGGGTCTAGGTGTTGAATGAGATGCAACATGGCATAGACCTCATCGCATTCAAGCTCTGGCAGGCTTTCTTGTAAATCAGTGAAAATACTCTCAACACTATCAAGTAGATATCCGTCATGATCGATTTCATCGATCAAGGCCATACCTATCACCCTATCGGTATCACTTAGGTGTAAAAGGTCCAGTTGTTGTTGTAAATGCTCATGTAAGTTGCCACTATGAATGGCTTGATTTTCATATATATCAGTTTTTGTTTCCTGAGGCGCTTCACTATAAATGGTTGATTCTTGGTAGACATCTTCCCAACTACTATCTACCGCTAATTCATCACTGATTTGTTCTTGCTGTATTGAAATTTCTTGTTCTTCAGATGGTGAGTTGTTGCTGTCATTGCCCGCATCGTTATCGTCAATTTCGACCTGAATATCGTTATCTTCATCTTTTTCCAACATAGGGTTAGTTTCAAAAAGCTGCTGGATTTCTTGTTGTAATTCAATAGACGAAAGCTGCAACAATTTAATCGCTTGTTGCAGTTGAGGCGTCATCGACAGAGATTGACCGAAGCGCAGTTGGAGAGATGGTTTGAGCATTAAGCTATGACGTCAACATATTATAAGGACGATAGTTACATACTCTTATTGAAAGTAACAGTACCTAAGATTGGAAGGGTTTGAGTTTATCGCTGGTGCAACTGATTGAAAATATCTTGCGCTTGTTTATAACTGATATGCAAAACATCCATCAAACCTTCTGGATCAGCACGTAAAATTTCTCTGACTCCTCCATAATGCTTAAGTAACACATCAATGCGTTTGGGCCCTAGCCCCTTGATATTGTTTAATGCATTCAGTGGGAGTTCAAAGTCATCACCTAGATAGATTTCACGGACTTCCTTGGTGTGAGTTAATTCTATGGGGGCGCCCTTAGCAAGCACTTCCCCATGATTCAAAATATACGCACGTGTACACATGGCAAGCGTCTCACGTACGTTGTGGTCAGTAATGAGTAAGCCGATGCCTTGATCACAAAGTTTTTCTAATAACTTTTGTATCTCTTTTACTGAGACCGGATCAACGCCAGCAAAGGGTTCATCTAAGAGAATAAATTTTGGTTCGATTGCTAGCACGCGTGCAATCTCAACACGACGACGTTCTCCACCAGAAAGGCTATAGCCTTTATGTCCTCTAATATGTTCAATTTGAAAATCTTGAAGCAACTGTTGGCATAGATTTTTTTGTGCTGCACTGTCTAGGTCTTTACGTAATTCTAAAATCGCTAGTAAATTTTCTTCGACCGTTAAACCACGAAAGATCGATGCTTCCTGGGGAAGGTAGCCTACGCCATGACGGGCGCGAGCATGGATGGGATACTGAGTGATGTCTTGTTGATCGAGCAGAATGCTTCCATGGTCAGTTTTGACTAGCCCGACCAACATGTAAAATGTAGTAGTTTTGCCAGCGCCGTTAGGGCCTAACAAGCCGACAATCTCACCACTGTTTAATTCAATATCAACATCATTGACAACTCGACGCTTTTTATAGTGTTTAGCGAGTTGTTGAGCAGACAGGCAATGATTATTGTGCGTCGTCATTGAAAAGCTTAGATTGAGGGATGATGGTAATGTTAACGCGATCTTTTTTAGTGCCAGTGTCAATGAGGCCTTGGTCAGTAAGATACTTTATATATTCACTGCGAATCACATTGCCTAACTGAGTGATTTTGGCTTGTCGAAAAAGTTCGATTTTATTTTCATTGGCGTTATGAATCATTTCTTCTGATTCAGCATAAACGATATCACCATCATCTGTTGTCTCTTGATAAGTAGCCAGATCACCTAAAGCGATGATTCTGCTGACAGCATTATTGTCGGTATGAACGGTAATTTTATCGCCCTTGAGTATGGTTGTGCCTTGTATCATAACGACATCGCCACGATAGATACTCACACCAGATTTGTCGTTCAGTTCGGCGCTATTAGCGCTAATCTGGATGGGTTGCTCATTATCATCTGAGCGCGCATGGCTGATTGAAGATAAAACACATACTAGCGTTAAGATAAGTAAAGATTTCAACATATTATTTTGGTTGGTTTTTTAAAAATGATCATCAAAAACAATAAACCTATTGCAAGTTATAGTTTAAAGCGGTTTGCAGTAGACCTTTGGCTTCGAGTATCAGTTCACATACTTCTCTTACTGCGCCATGGCCCCCCTTGAGTTTAGTCACTACATCTGCGTGTTGTTTGACCCATTGGTGCGCATCTGCGACAGCAAAGGCGAGTCCACACAATGTCATCGCCTGCACATCAATGATGTCATCACCCACAAAGGCGACTTGCTGTGGATCCAAATTTTTTTTTGCAATCAATGCCTTAAAAGCTTGTTTTTTATCGATATGTCCCTGCATGACATCATTGATACCAAGTTCCTTCATGCGTACATCGACAGCCTTAGATTTGCGCCCAGAAATGACAGCGACTTCAACACCATAATGAATCAACATGCGCACACCATGGCCGTCGCGGACATTGAAGGCCTTAGATTCCTCACCTAGATGGTTGAGATAAATTCGTCCATCTGTGAAAACACCATCGATATCAAACACGATCATTTGAATAGATTCTGCGCGTTGTTTTAATGTGGTGTTAGACAAAGACAATTAGACTATCCCCGCATTTAATAAGTCGTGCATATTGAGTGCGCCAATGACTTTATTATTGTCATCGACCACTGGCAATGCACTGATTCTGTTGGCTTGCATTTGTTGCAAAGTCTCTGTGGCTAATTGTTGTGGTTGTGTGAATTGACATTGTGAGACCATTACATCACGCATACGAATGTTTTGTAAGTTGGTATCTTTATCGAGCAAACGTCGCAAATCACCATCGGTAAATACTCCGACTAAATGGTTATCATCATCCACCACAGTGGTGAGGCCAAGGCCTTTACTACTGATCTCTAATAAGCCTTCTTTGACATAACTATTTTGATTGACGCGTGGAACAGTGTGCTCAGTATGCATAATATCTTCCACTGAAGTGAGTAAGCGTTTGCCTAATTTTCCTCCAGGGTGAGAGCGTGCGAAATCTTCTTTATTGAAACCACGCGCGGATAACAAGCACACAGCTAGAGCATCTCCCATCGCAAGCATGGCTGCAGTGCTAGTCGTAGGGGCTAAGCCCAGCGGACAGGCTTCCTTACTGACGGAGACATCTAAAACAATATGACTATTTAGTGCCAGCGTGGATTGCATGTTGCCAGTGAGCGTGACGATTGGGCAGCCCAAGGCTTTCAAAGCCGGCAATAAAGTGACTAATTCATCTGATTGGCCAGAATTCGATAGCATCATGACGGCATCGTCTTTACAGATCATACCCAGATCTCCATGACATGCTTCAGCCGCACTGACAAAAAAAGCAGGACTGCCGGTGCTAGCCATGGTGGCAGCAATTTTTCGGCTAATGTGGCCAGATTTGCCGATGCCAATCAAGACCACGCGTCCGCGAATAGCAATGAGGCACTCACAGGCGCGCACAAAATTAGCATCAATACGTGACTGTAATGCCGTAATTGCTTGGGCTTCTTGTTGAATTAGATGATTGGCTAATTCAATAGTCGTTTTTGGATTGATAAGTGACATTGTTCTATAGGCTCATAGTAGTACGCAAATATAAACTGACCTGATAAGCAATGAAACAGCCAATGAGAATAATTCCACTGAGTTTAGACAGCCCACCACGTTGGCGGGTGATAAATGCGAGTATCATCAATAAAATTACCAGGGCGGTCATGACAATAAAATCTTTATAAACTGCATCCCTAGGTATCGGATAGTGTGTAATTAAGGCTGGAATACTCATCACCCCTAATATATTGAATATATTGGAACCGATGATGTTGCCAATGGCTAAATCGGTATGATGTTTGAGTGCACCTGTTATTGAAGCGGCAAGCTCGGGAAGACTTGTGCCAATAGCGATAATGGTGAGTCCAATCACGACATCGGGTATGCCGACCATCCGCGCTAAATTGACACTGGCGGTCACCAGTATGTCTGAGCTTATGAGTAATATGATAAGGCCGAGCACTAACCAAAAAATGCTATGTGTGAGCGTCTTGGCATGATCATCGGGTTCAGAACCAAATTCAGATTCTGTGTCCATTGCTTGCTTGTTGTCTTGGCTAGATCTAGCAATCAAATACATCACTAGGATCATCAGAGCAATGAGCGTGCACCCTTCCAGCCAAGTGAGCAATTGATCTTGAATAAAAATCCAAGTAAAAGCAGTGGCTAACAATAGAATAGGAAATTCACGCCGAAATACACTCTCTTTAACTACTAATGGCGTCAGGCATGCTGTGATGCCAAGGATAAGGGCGATATTAGTAATATTGGACCCCAAGGCATTACCTACAGCTAGTCCCGTAGTGTCACGTAGGGCAGCAATTGCTGAAATAAATAACTCGGGTGCGGAGGTGCCAAAGCCGACCACGATTATGCCAATGATGAGTGGAGACACTTCGAGATGGCGTGCCAGTCCCATGGCACCTAGGATGAATCTATCTGCACTCCAAACGAGTAAGATGAGTCCAATGATAATACTGAGACTGACTAGTAACATGAATTGATATTGATGGGGAAAAAGCGATTATACAACGTTTTATTGGTTGATGGGTCTGGGAAAAATTGCCTTTTTGATCTACATTTGGATGTGTGCGATGGTTTTTGTATGGGACGTGGTTGAGCAACCTAGGCATAATCTCAGTGCCTCTGGTTCACTAATAGTTATAGAACACGTATTATGGACTTGAACATTTGGTACGTGCAGCGGTCTTCATTGCATTGCTTGTAGTTGCACATGCAGTGTCCGCGACTGAAAAATTGAAAATCGCTCAACATCGATGTGTTCGGTGAGAGTGATTTATTAAGGAAACTCTATGAAAAAGCTCTTGATATCAGGTTTACTCATGCAACTGCTGATTTTCAGTTTGTCCGGTGCGGCGCTGGCAGAAATACGCTCACCTGAGACCATTGTAGAACAGACCTCGACTCAGCTGCTCAATATCATCAACACTGAATCCGATCGTATTAGAGAAGACGCAGAGTTTGTTGATTCCATCGTCAACGACATCATTCTCCCAATTATCGATCTGCAATCAATGGCCAAATTGATTCTTGGTAAACATTGGAAAGGCGCCTCAGAGCAACAGCGTTCGGACTTTATCAACGAGTTTAAAAATATGCTGATTCGCACTTATGCAAAATCTGTGGCAGATTTTGGCCATGCTGAAATTGTTATTATTCCTAATCCTGAGGGACAAAAAGGTAAGTTTTATCGTGTAAAAACACAAGTGACTTTGTCTGGTAATCCACCGCTCAATGTTGATTATGTATTTCGTCAACAACCAGACATGGAGTGGAAGGCATTTGACTTGGTGGTCGATGGTTTAAGCATGATTAAGAATTTTAGAAGCAGCTTCTCACAGGAAATAGAAGAGACTTCGTTAGATGCTTTAATCGATCGAATCAAAAATACTAATACTGGTGAGGAGGTAGCCACCGGTAAGGTCTAAATGGTCAAAGTGGTAGATTCAAAGTCATAGCCACTGGGCGTCATCAGTATCTATTCTAGCTACAACTAAATCAGGCGCAATCAGATTATTCGGCTGTTATTTTGCAGCATAAGCACTGAACATTGTTCAGTGCTTATGCTTTTCCATTTAGGCAATGACAATGTGATAGGCAAATAGAAAACCCATGGAAAAACTTCTTGTTACCGGTGGTAGCCAACTACAGGGTGAAGTCACCGCTTCTGGCTCTAAAAATGCAGTATTGCCGATACTCGCCGCGTCGTTGTTAGCAGACACAGCTATGACCATAGATAATGTGCCTCATCTGCGTGATGTCAGCACGACACTTGCGTTACTAAAAGATATGGGTGTGCAAGTTGAACAACATGCTGAGGCGACAATTCGTACTGATACTTCGACTATCCAAGGTTATGCGGCCGCCTATGAGTTAGTGAAAACGATGCGTGCATCGATACTGGTTCTGGGCCCCTTACTGGCTCGCTTTGGTGAAGCTGAAGTGTCGCTTCCTGGAGGTTGCGCTATAGGTACACGACCGGTTGATCTTCACATTGAGGGTCTGCGTGCTATGGGAGCACAGATCAGTGTTGAGGATGGTTACATACGTGCGCATGCTAAGCGTCTCATAGGCACCCGTATTGTGATGGATATGGTCACAGTGACCGGCACGGAAAATTTATTGATGGCGGCGACTTTAGCCAAAGGCACTACAGTTTTGGAAAATGCTGCCCGTGAACCCGAAGTCACCGATCTAGCTAATTGCTTGTCGGCCATGGGTGCGGAAATAGAGGGTATAGGCACTGATTGTCTTACTGTGCATGGTGTGTCGAGGCTGAATGGTTGTGAGTATCGTGTGTTGCCAGACCGAATTGAGACAGGGACTTTTTTGCTAGCCGGTGCGATTACACGCGGTAAGGTACGTGTGAACAACACCTCTGCTAATATTTTGGATGGTGTTTTGCAAAAGTTGCAGAAGGCTGGGGCAGATATTAATTGTGGCCCAGATTGGATAGAACTAGATATGCGTGGTAATCAGGTAAAAAGTGTTAGTATTAGCACCGCACCCTATCCAGCGTTTCCTACTGATATGCAGGCACAGTTCATGGCCTTGAATACGGTCGCTAATGGGACTGCCACAATCACGGAGAATATCTTTGAAAATCGTTTCATGCATGTGCAGGAACTGCAGCGTATGGGAGCTGATATTAGCGTCAAAGGTAACACAGCAGTTGTATCGGGTGTGGAATTACTGACTGGAGCCCAGGTAATGGCAACAGACTTACGTGCTTCCGCCAGCTTGGTATTGGCGGGGTTGGCTGCGCGCGGTGAGACGATAATAGATCGTATCTATCATCTTGATCGTGGATATGAACACATAGAACAAAAACTTACGCAGATCGGTGCGAAAATACAGAGACTTTCAAGTTAATCATGAAAACCCAAATTACATTAGCGATATCCAAAGGACGCATTCTTAAGGATACGATTCCGTTACTCCAAGCCATGGGTATGTCACCGCTAGAAGATTTAAATAAGACACGTAAACTGCTGATTGATACTGAAAATCCCAATGTGCGCGTGGTGGTGGTGCGTGCCACAGATGTGCCAACCTATGTTGAATATGGGGCTGCTGATCTCGGTATCGCAGGCAAAGATGTATTAATGGAATCACAGGGTGATGGTTTGTACGAGCTGTTAGATTTGGATATTTGTAAATGCAAATTGATGGTGGCGGGCAAAGAGAAATTATCACCCCATGGCAAGCGCTTAAAGGTAGCGACTAAATACGTTAATGCTGCGCAGCAATATTTTGCTCAGCGCGGTCAACAAGTCGAAATAATCAAACTATATGGTTCTATGGAGCTGGCGCCAATCACTGGCTTGGCAGATTTGATCGTAGATCTGGTGGATACCGGCAACACATTGCGCGCAAATGGGTTACAACCCCTAGAACATATAGAAGACATAAGTTCACGACTGGTAGCTAACAAAGCGTCTTTAAAAGTCAGTTTTGATACACTGCAGGATGTAGTGGAAAAATTTAAAGTAGCAAGAGCCAACAAAACAGGATAAACCTCATGAAATATGAAACCGATGATCTGCGTATTTTAGCCATGAAAGAAGTCAGCACCCCGTCCCAGGTGCATGCTGAGTTTCCTCTGTCTGAAGAAGCGTCTAAAACAGTTCATCAGGCAAGAGCTGACATACATAATGTATTGTCAGGAGATGATGATCGCCTAGTTGTGGTGGTAGGCCCATGTTCTATCCATGATACAAAAGCGGCTCATGAATATGCGCAGCGTTTGGCTGCGCTACGAGAAAAGCATGCCGGGGAGTTGCATGTTGTGATGCGTGTGTATTTTGAAAAACCGCGTACTACAGTTGGTTGGAAAGGATTGATTAACGACCCAAATCTAGATGGTAGTTTCGAGATCAACAAAGGACTCAGAGTGGCACGTGAATTGTTATTAGACTTAAACGCTAGTGGCATGCCAGCAGGCACTGAATATTTAGATTTAATCAGTCCACAATACGTAGCAGATTTGGTGAGTTGGGGGGCGATTGGGGCGCGCACGACTGAAAGCCAGGTACACAGAGAATTGGCCTCGGGGTTATCTTGTCCGGTGGGTTTCAAAAATGCGACTGACGGTGGATTACAAGT
Organism: uncultured Thiotrichales bacterium; assembly: GCA_964551535.1. Taxonomy (GTDB): domain Bacteria; phylum Pseudomonadota; class Gammaproteobacteria; order UBA4575; family UBA4575; genus UBA1858. The sequence goes on from CAZKDD010000026.1 coordinate 9,039, forward strand.
AGCTGTCGATGCGATTGGCTCAGCCACTCGCCCACATCATTTCTTATCGGTTACTAAAGAAGGTAAATCGGCGATTTTCTCTACAAAAGGGAATACTGATTGCCATGTGATTTTACGTGGTGGCAAGTCTACTAACTATGATGCAGACAGCATTAATACAGCCTGTGCAAGTTTAGCTAAGGCGCAGCTGCCAGAACTTGTCATGGTTGATTGTAGTCATGCCAACAGTGAGAAAAAACATGAGAAGCAGCTCGAGGTGGGTGCAGATATTTGTCAACAAATCTCCAGCGGTGAACGTCGTATCTTTGGTGTAATGATAGAGAGCCACTTGGTTGAAGGCCGACAAAATGTGGTTGATGGAAAAGCTGAGACTTACGGTCAAAGTGTGACAGATGCATGCATAGGTTGGGATGATACTGAAAGCTTGCTAGAGCAATTCGCGGATGCCATTCGTACTCGCAGAGCATTAGAGGCGTAATGTTGAAGTAATGTTATCTGTTCGTCGATTCAATACAAAAGATCCTGACTTTGAAAATCAATTCAATCAGTTTATAGACATTGATCAAGGTCAAGCTAGCGATGTGACTGGCGTGGTGGCTGGCATCATTGATGATATTCGTGTCCGTGGTAACCAGGCTTTATTGGAATATACCCAAAAATTTGATCGTCTAGTGTGTGAAAATGCTGCGCAATTAGAAGTGTCTCAGCAACAGCTCACAGCTGCCTTGGAGGCAATCGACAGTGATAAACGCACCGCCTTGGAACAGGCTCATGCGCGAATTTTCGCCTACGCTGAACGGCAGCGTTTAGAATCATGGCGTTTTACAGACGAGCACGATTCCATGTTAGGACAACGTGTCACCCCTTTGGATCGAGTAGGTATTTATGTGCCTGGTGGAACAGCCGCTTATCCTTCATCTGTACTCATGAATGCTATACCTGCCAAAGTGGCGGGTGTTGAGGAAATCATCATGGTTGCACCGACACCGGATGGAGAGGTAAATCAGACCGTATTGGCTGCTGCCGCTATTGCAGGTGTTGATCGTGTCTTTCGAGTGGGTGGTGCACAGGCTGTCGCCGCGCTCGCCTACGGCACGCAAACCATCCCCGCTGTCGATAAGATAGTCGGCCCCGGTAACATATACGTTGCTACGGCAAAGCGTATGGTCTTCGGTAAAGTCGGTATTGATATGATTGCGGGACCGTCAGAAGTGCTTATTATCTGTGATGAATCAGCACATCCAGATTGGATTGCCATGGATTTATTTTCGCAGGCAGAACACGATGTGTTAGCACGTTCAACTTTACTATGCACTTCATCTAAAATGTTAGATCAGGTGGAACAATCTATGAATGATCTCCTTCCTAGTCTAGAGCGGCGCGATATTATTCAACAATCTATGCAGACTTATGGCAGTTTAGTATTGGTCGATAGCCTCGAACAGGCGGCCGAGATCAGTAATAAAATTGCCCCTGAACACTTAGAGCTGTCGGTGCAGGATCCGGAAGCATTACTGACGCATATTAAGCATGCTGGTGCCG
>CAZKDD010000027.1:0-10454 GCA_964551535.1 uncultured Thiotrichales bacterium
TGAACTTAACTTTCTTCCCTATGCATTTTGTCGGACTAGCAGGAATGCCACGACGAATTCCGGACTATGCATTGCAGTTCTCTGACTACAATATGATAGCTACAGTCGGTGCATTTGGATTTGGATTGTCTCAGTTGCTATTCTTATATGTCGTCATCGCTGCGATTCGCGGCGGTAAGAAGGCAACTAGTCAAGTATGGGACGATGCTGAAGGGTTAGAGTGGACGATAGCTTCACCTGCGCCTTACCATAGTTTTGTTACACCACCTACAATTAAGTAGACTGGTCAAAATTCAATATTATGGTAGATAAAAATAAGCAACAGAAAGCCGCTAACACCACAGTTATGCTGTTGGTGTTATTGGCTGTTGCGATTTATGTGGGGTTCTACATTTTGGTTGCTAACACCTAGTTACTTGTTAACTGTTTGTCGTTATTAGCTAAGAGATTCAATGAAGGAAACGATAGTCATTAAAAAGTTGGTCACCAAGCTGGCAATTGTATGTGTTGCAATGTTTGGCTTTGGTTACTTATTAGTTCCTTTATATGATGTATTTTGTGATCTGACTGGACTTCGCTTTACAGATGATGAAGCTCAGTTGGTATCCCAAGAAATAGTAGAAGATACGTCACGCTGGGTAATTGTTGAATTTGACGCTTCGCTCAATCAGCAAATGCCATGGCAGGTTAAACCACAAGTTAGCCAATTAAAGGTGAGGCCAGGGAAAGTTTATACGACTAATTTTTTGGCGAAAAATGAAACAAGCACCCGCATGGTAGGGCAAGCAGTACCGAGTGTGACGCCTTATAAAGCGAATAAGCACCTTATAAAAACAGAGTGTTTTTGTTTTGAGAGTCAAGAGGTTTTAGCTGGGCAAGAAGTGGCAATGCCACTTAGCTTTATGATAAATCCGAAGCTGCCACCCGATGTAGGGGTGGTGACACTCTCGTATACATTTTTTGATATAACAGCAGATAATCCACAAGTAAGCGTGTCTACGCAGAACGATTTACAGGTGGTAATAAATTAATAAATAGAGGAAAAATCATGGCACATGCTGAAAATTCATATTACATACCACACGGAAGTCATTGGCCTATTGTTGGTTCGGTGGGTGTGTGTGCACTGTTAGTTGGTTTTGCAAACTTCCTGAATGGCGTCTCATGGGGATCGTCAACTATGTTGGTAGGTTTCGCGATCTTATTGTTTATGTTATTCGGCTGGTTCGGCACTGTCATCAAAGAAAGTGAAAAAGGGACATACAACGAACAAGTGGGCATATCGTTCAGATGGGGAATGTTCTGGTTTATATTTTCAGAGGTTATGTTCTTCGCGGCCTTTTTCGGCGCGCTTTATTATGCGCGGGTTTACTCACTGCCGTGGTTAAGTGGTGAAGGTAATGGTGTGTCTACCAATGAATTTTTATATCAGGGCTTTGAAAGCTCATGGCCTGATAATGCTAACGGACCAGGTAACATAGGTGGTGATTATCAAACCATGGGAGCATGGGGTCTGCCAGCGGTTAACACGGCTTTACTGTTAACCTCGGGTGTGACACTGACGTGGGCGCATCATGCACTTAAAGCGGGGCATCGAGCTCAACTCATTATTGGTTTATTCCTGACTGTACTGCTTGGAGCAATTTTCATGTACTGCCAAGGCTTGGAGTACGTTGAAGCTTACCAGCATCTAGGTTTGACTTTGGGTTCTGGCGTATATGGATCTACTTTCTTTTTACTCACTGGCTTCCACGGCTTCCACGTGACCATAGGTGCGATCATTTTGACGGTGATTTTAATACGATGTATTCGAGGACATTTCACAGCAGATAATCATTTTGGTTTTGAGGCCGCTGCATGGTATTGGCACTTTGTTGATGTGGTCTGGCTGGGTTTGTTTGTATTTGTATATATACTGTAAATTGAAATTAGCTCGGATACACAAAAAGGCGCCAACATGGCGCCTTTTTTTGGTTATGCTCAGCCACCGATACCATGAGGCTGTATCCAACCTAGCATCACACTGACTATTAATATGAAGAACGCTAACACAGATAAGCCTATCCTGAATTTTAATGCACGTAAGGTCTTATTATTATTCTCTGTGCTAGTCAGAAGATGGAACATTGCTGAAATTAGGCTGCCAACAACTAGGATAAACAGTACGACGATGATGAATTTTATGAGCATTAATTTGATTTTATAGTTTAGTTGTAAACGAGATTATAGCCACCATACAGCAATAATGCTTTTGGAGAATAAGATGAGCATACGATTTTGGCTTGTACAAGTGAGTTCGCTAGCCACTTTGGCTTTATTTTTGAGCCTAGGGACATGGCAATTGGAGCGCGGTAACATTAAACATCAAATCGAATCTAAGCAAGCTTCACAGAGCGATGATGTTGTTAGCACTATCCCTGTCGCCCCATACGAACAGTGGCGTTATAAACAAGTTGAGCTAATGGGTCAATATCTTCCTGAACATCAATTTCTTCTTGATAATCAGATACGTGATAAGCAAGTAGGGTATTCGGTATTGACACCATTTTACAGTCCGAGAAATAAACAATGGTTTTTAGTGGATAGAGGATGGATTGCTCAAGGAGACTCTCGACAACAAATACCTGAACTTGTACTAGACGCTGATATGAGGACTATCTCGGGAAGTGTATATGTTCCTTATGATGATTCATTTACTCTGGGAGAAATAGCGGAAGGCGAAGATTTTGGTTGGCCCCGAAGAATACAATATGTTGATTATCCAGCACTTAGCGAGAGACTGAACTTACCCTTATTACCATTTACACTGCGTCTGGATGCAGGACTAGAAGATGGTTATCGACGCGATTGGGCCGCTAATCAAATGCGCTCTCAGAAACATTATGGTTATGCGTTTCAATGGTATGCAATGGCGCTGGCGATTGTGGTGCTGTGGTGGTTTTATAGCATCAGGCCGCTCATAAAAAGAGGTTAAATATGGAAACAAATAAAAATGAACGAGCAGGTTACTATTTAATTGCGGTTTTTGTCGTGCCCTTACTGATTGCGATAATCATGTATACATATCGTGAGCATTTACCCGCCATAGGCTCAGTTTCAAACGGTGAACTTATACATCCCGCGCAGCCGATAGAAATGCTGCAAGTACAGATGAGCAATGACGCAGTGTTTGATAATCAGCAATTAGCATCAAAGTGGACCTACTTAGTCTTTCAAGCACACTCTTGTGATCTTAATTGTGAGGCGTCTTTGTTCAAGTTGCGCCAAGCACGCGTTGCAACGGGTCGAGATTCTAACCGAGTGCAGACTATATTAGTGCATCCCTATGAACAGACGTTTGATTTAGAACAAGCAATACATAATCGCCATCAGTATTTAAAAATTGGTGGCCTGAAAACATTGCAAATTGAGAGACAAGTGCAACAACCTGAGCAACTTGAATCTGGCTATATTTATTTGATAGATCCGAATGGAAATTTGATGATGAAGTATGATCACAATGCATCATCTAAAGGACTACTAAAAGATATTAAGAAATTACTTAAAATCTCTAACATAGGTTAATTGTTTATGAGTACAACACTTAGAAATGTAATTTTAGGCGCCATGATCTTGGCATTCGTGGTGATTGTCTTGGGCGCTTGGGTGCGTCTCACTGATGCGGGTTTAGGTTGTCCTGACTGGCCAGGTTGCTATGGAATCTTGTTAGGTGTGCCTTCAACAGAAGTCGATATTGCTCTAGCCAATACAGATTTTGAGCGACCTGTAGAGGTGGGTAAGGCATGGCGGGAGATGATTCATCGTTATGTTGCCGGCGCATTGGGTAGTCTAATATTAATAATTTCAGTGTTTTTAATTAGAAAAGACCGCCACGGTGAGAGACATATATTTTCTGGGGTCGCATTAGCTTCTCTGCTGTTGTTTCAAGCGGCACTAGGTATGTGGACAGTTACCTTGCAATTAAAGCCATTAATTGTCATGGGGCACTTGTTAGGAGGTTTCACATTATTCAATTTTCTCGGTTGGCAATACCTAAGAGGAATGCAAAGTGTTCCTATGATGGATGGCTCAGTGGCCAATAAATTGTTTAATTTTTCAGTTGTTGCAATTATCGTTCTCGTGGGTCAAATCGCACTAGGGGGTTGGGTGAGTTCTAATTATGCGGCTTTAGCTTGCACGGACTTTCCTACCTGCCAACAACAATGGTGGCCGCCAATGGATTTCGCCAATGGTTTTATTATGTGGCGCGGGCTGGGCGTTGATTATGAGTATGGCGTGCTGGAGCATCCTGCGAGAGTGGCCATACACTATACACATAGAATCGGCGCAGTCGTTGTGCTTTTGGTGCTCGGGCGGTACTTACATTTACTGGCTAAAAACACCAAACAGGCGCCTGCGCTAAGAAATGTGGCCAGAATAGGCTCAATCTTATTACTGGTGCAGATTATCTTGGGGATTTCTAACGTGGTTTATAAGTTACCTTTAAGCGTAGCGGTAGCACATAATGGCGTTGCTTTATTGTTATTATTCAGCATTGTGTCCAGTGCATATATGTTAAAATCTGCGAAAAATTAACAAGCCAGAGTTTTTCATGACCATTAAGTCTTCTACTAACCGACCTATGCAGGCGATAGTTCAGTGGCGAGATTATCTCGAGCTGTGCAAGCCTAAAGTTGTTGCACTGATGGTGTTCACAGCGATTGTAGGTATGTTGTTGGCAGATCCTGCGAATGTTGACTTACTGACATTGTTTTACGCCACTGTTGGAATTGCCTTGGTTGCAAGTTCAGCGGCGGCTATTAATCATGTGGCTGATAGTCGTATTGATGCAGCCATGGATAGAACAAAGCTGCGTCCACTTCCAAGTGGCTCATTAGATAAAACTTCGGTATTGATGTTTGCATTTCTAATAGGCGCCATAGGCATGGTGTTATTGATTATGCAGATCAATGTGCTAACTGCTGTGCTCACTTTCCTGTCGTTGGTCGGTTATGCTGTGGTTTATACCATGTATTTGAAACGCGCCACTCCACAGAATATTGTGATCGGTGGAGCCGCCGGGGCTACCCCGCCTTTGCTGGGCTGGACGGCAATCACAGGCACCGTTGATGCCGATGCATTGGTATTGTTTTTGATTATTTTCACTTGGACGCCACCGCATTTTTGGGCGTTGGCAATTTATCGTAAGGATGAATATGCAAAAGTCGATATACCTATGCTGCCTGTGACGCACGGTGAAGACTATACACGATTGCAGATTACGCTATACACGGTATTAATGAGTCTAGTCACCGTACTACCCTATTTCACAGGTATGTCAGGATTACTGTATCTGGTCACTGCGCTATTGTTAAATGCAGGGTTTTTATATTATTCAATCAGTCTGCAAATTACCAAAAGTCGCACCAAGGCGATAAACACATTCGTTTATTCGATTGTGTATCTTATGGCGTTATTCGCTGTGTTGTTACTGGATAGATTCCTACCTTATATTAATATGCTATAAGGGGATTGAAAGACAACATCACACTATGCTGCTCGCAATCGGTGTTCAGTAGCCAAACATATATTCATATTTAATCGAGATTGAAATTATCCACCTTCTTATATTTAGTCACATGGGTGATGAACGGGTGAATTTGATGGTACTTTCACAGGCCGCAGGAAGCGGTGCTTGGTTAGCGAAAGTTTTTTAACTAGGCGACAATACTGCCTTTCAGCTTCTTCAGCGCGTTTGATTCTAACTGACGGATGCGTTCAGCAGATACTTTGTATCTGTGTGCTAACTGGTGAAGTGTTGATTTTTCTTCATCTAACCAACGCGCTTGCACGATTTCACGGCTGCGTTGATCTAAGCAGTCTAAACCGGCTGACAGTTGTTGTAGTTGGTGTTTCATGAAATCAGTTTCTTCGGTAAAACTCGCAGGGTCTTGATCGTTAGAGAGATAAGCCTCAGGTGCACTGAGGGGTTGTTCGCTATCATTATCATTACTGGGGGCATCAAAACCGATGTCCTGACCACTTAAACGAGATTCCATTTCCAACACTTCGCTGGGTTTGACTCCAAGATCAGAGGCAATATTCTCGAGTTCTGCTTGGTTCAACCAGGCTAAACGAGTTTTTTTGCTGCGTAGATTAAAGAATAATTTACGTTGGGCTTTAGTCGTGGCGACTTTGACTATGCGCCAATTGCGCAGAATGAATTCATGCATTTCAGCGCGAATCCAATGCACAGCGAATGAAACAAGACGGACATTAAGATCAGGATCGAAACGTTTGACAGCTTTCATCAGCCCGATATTGCCTTCTTGGATTAAATCAGCCATGGCGAGTCCATAACCATTGTACCCACGTGCCACTTGCACCACGAAGCGAAGGTGATGTGTGATCAATTGTCTCGCAGCCTCAAGATCTTGTTCATTCTTAAGTTTATATGCGAGGGTTTTTTCTTCTTCCGCAGTTAACACAGGCAGCTGGTAGGCCGCATTGATGTAGGCATCTAGCGAACCTGCGGTCAGCGTCAAGTTGTGATCTGTGATAGTGGATAAAGAATTAGTCATAATAATCTTGGCAATAATTTATAGGTTATTTTAGCACTCATATTCTGAGAGTGCTAATTAGCTGCAAAGTTCCCTGTACAACATCGGGTGGCGAGCCGAAAAACCTGTTCAAATCAGAATTAATTTAATATAAGCAACTGATAAATAATGAATTATTTGCGCATGCTAGGCTATGTGCAATAGCTAAGCACGATATCAAGTGATGGCGACTATCTTAACGCGGGATGCAATTGCAGCTGAAGACAAGCCAATGATGATGCCTATCAATAATAATATCATGGCTTGAGACAGATCGAGGCCAACCAAGCGAAACTCACTGGTAAATAGTGTCATTAGAGGTGACAGTGATTGGTTAATGAGCCAACAACTCAGTGAGGTTAGGCCGATGGCCAACAGGGCTCCAATCATACCCAGTAAACCGCCATAGTATAAAAAAGGTCGTTGCACGTAGCTATCACTGGCACCCACTAATTTGATGATTTCAATTTCGGCCATACGGCTGGCAATCTCCCAGCGCACGACATTAATGATAATAAGTGCCACGGTGAGCATCAGCATGACGCTCATCACCCATTGTATGGTCAAAATAAGTTGACTTATGGCTTCTAGACGTTGGAACCATAACCAATCGAAATGCGTTTGATCGACATCTGGGTGGGTGGCAAAAAGTCCTGCGAGTTGCTCCAGATCAGCCTGCTCAGAGGGGGCAAGCTCGATAATATGCGGAAGTGGATTATTATCGCTCCCGCTTTCGCCCAAAAGTGCGTATTGAGTATCTTGAGTAAATGAAGAGAGCACTTGTTGTTTGTCAATGGCTCTAGCCTTGCTTATGGCAAGTTGTTGCTGCAATGAGGCCGCTAGCGCGTGTGCTTGCGGGAGGTCGATATCTGCATGCAGAAATAAGGTGATTTGTTTGTCTTGATCCCACTGTGCAGTGACAGAATTAACTGCATGGAAGGCGATATGAATTGCAATAGGTACAACAAAAGCGATAGCAATTAGTAGCAACACAGAAATTGATGACATTGGCGCCTGGCGGAACCTAGAAAGACTACTTGCAAGACTTTCACCATGATGATGCAACCAGTGACTGAGACGGCTTTTGCGTGAATTTTTAGATTTCGTCATCATACTAATTCATATCGACATCAGATTGACGTGGAAGCTCACTCAAATATCCGTCAGTTAAGGTGATGATGCGTTTGTTATAACGCTGAATTAAATCAACATCATGGCTAGCAATGAGTGTCGCTACACCGACCTGACTGAACTGTAGAAATAGGCTCATGATGTCACTGGACAGCTCTGGGTCGAGATTGCCAGTCGGTTCATCCGCAAGTAATAATATGGGTTTATGTACGATGGCTCTAGCGATACCGACACGTTGTTGCTCACCCCCTGACAGTGAAATAGGCGCAGATTTCTCTTTGTGCAATAGACCGACTTTATCTAATGCCGCACGCACTCGTCCGGGTATCTCTTTATGTGCAAAGCCGTTGATTCTTAATGGCAAAGCGATGTTGTCAAACACATTACGATCATTAAGTAAGCGGTGATCCTGAAACACCAAACCCATTTTAGATCGGTATTGAGAGATATGTTGTCGACTAATTCGGGTGATGTTTTGATCATCAAAATATAATTGACCGCGGGTGGGTGGAGTAATCAGCGCAATGATTTTCAATAGCGTACTTTTACCTGAGCCAGAGGGCCCGGTGAGAAAGCTCAGTTCACCGCGCGGAATATTCAGGTTGATTTGCGCCAGCACTTCACCACTGCTGGGATAACGTTTAGCAATATTTTGCAGTCGTATCATGCTTGATATTCACCACCACACAGCGCTGTTGCGAATTGCTTCGCATCAAACACTTGCAAGTCTTCTATTGATTCACCAACGCCAACATAGCGTATGGGCAAACCTAATTTATCGGCAATAGCGACCACCACACCCCCTTTGGCTGTGCCATCTAATTTGGTAATGCATAAACCGGTGACATTCATCGCTTGGTGAAATTGTTCAGCTTGGCGCAGTGCATTTTGCCCCATACTGGCATCTAGCACTAAAAGCGTTTCATGAGGGGCATCGGTATTTACTTTTTGCATAACTCGTTTGACTTTTTGTAGTTCAGACATCAAGTTATTTTGTGTATGCAAGCGTCCTGCAGTATCAGCAATTAGCACATCAATGGCACGCGCAGTGGCCGAGTTCAAAGCATCATAGATGACAGAAGCACTATCAGCCCCCGCTGTTTGTGAAATGACAGGAATATCATTTCTCTCACCCCAAGTGATGAGTTGTTCGACAGCGGCAGCGCGGAAAGTGTCTCCTGCTGCTAGCATGACAGATTTGCGATTTTTTTTGAGTCGTTTGGCTAATTTACCAATCGTGGTGGTTTTGCCTGCTCCATTGACGCCGACCACTAAAATGGAGAAAGGTTTGATGCGACCGAGTAGCATAGGTTGATTACAGGGCTCTAAGATTTCATACAGGGTTTGTTGTAAGCACTGTCGGATGTCATCAGAACTGGGGGTTTGAGACTTAATGCGAGTGTGTAGCTGTTGCATAATCTTTTCGGTGGTGTCCATACCAACGTCTGCCATTAATAAGCCATCCTCAATGGATTCAAGGACTTGCTGTACAGAGTCAGGTTCACTGGATGGCGCAGTCATGAGCCCACTGGTTTTGGCAAGCCCTTGTTTTAAACGAGCAAATAGGTTGTTTTCAGTCATTGTGTATGGATTCTGTCATGGATGGTGTGTCAAACACTTGAATAATTAATGGTATCCTTGATAACTGCATGATGAACATAAGATGCCGGGGTTTGTCTTATTGGCAACTATTATCATCCGCTATCGATTCATTTAATAACACAGAAACAAATAAAGTCTATGTACAGAAACATATTATCAATAATGTTGTTGGCTGTGAGTATTTTATTGCCCATATCAGCTCTTGCTGATGTTCACGAGAAGATACTCTCTAATGGTCTGAAAGTGCTAGTGAAGGAAGACCATCGCGCGCCTGTTGCGACCGCTCAGGTTTGGTACAAAGTGGGTTCAGCTAATGAATACAGTGGCATCACAGGCGTATCTCATATACTCGAACACATGATGTTCAAAGGCACACCTAACTATCCATTGGGTGAATTTTCACAGATATTGGCTCAGGTGGGTGCCCGTGACAACGCTTTTACTAGTCGCGATTACACAGCGTATTTTCAACTATTAGCCGTGTCGCAGCTAGAGACAAGTTTTAAATTAGAATCAGACCGGATGGCCGCTCTGACTCTTGATGAAGCGGAGTTTCTTAAAGAAATAGAGGTGGTCAAAGAAGAGCGCCGTCTAAGAACAGACGATAATCCCAATGCACTTACCTATGAGCAGTTTAATGCGGTAGCGTTTAACAACAGTGCCTACAAAAATCCAGTCATCGGTTGGATGAATGATCTCGATAACATGCATGTGGATGACCTTAGAGCTTGGTATGAGAGTTATTACTCGCCGGCCAATGCAACCTTGGTGGTGGTGGGGGATGTGCAGCCAGAGCAAATATTTGCGATGGCGGAAAAGTACTATGGCGTCATACCCACACGTTCAGTAGTTAAAACTAAACCACGTATTGAAACTCCACAAATGGGTACCCGCCGTGTGCAGTTAAAAGCGGTTGCCACATTGCCTTATATATTGATTGGTTATAAAACACCCACACTCAAGACCGTTGATAATATTGAAGATGCCTATGCCTTAACTCTTCTCGCAGGCATCTTGGACGGCGGAAGAAGCGCGCGTTTAAGTAAACGACTAATTCGTGAAAAAGAAATCGCGGCAAGTGTAAGCGCTGGCTATAGTCTCTATGGTCAGCATGAGAGTTTATTCATGTTTGAAGCTACACCT
>CAZKDD010000028.1:0-9769 GCA_964551535.1 uncultured Thiotrichales bacterium
CTAGGCAAAGGTAATGCCAGCTTGCCCTTGCCTATAGAGGAGCAACTTGCTGCGGGTGCCATGGGGCTCAAACTACATGAAGACTGGGGCACGTCACCAGCATCTATCGATAACTGTCTCACCGTGGCAGAAAAGTTTGATGTGCAAGTTGCTATTCATACTGATACTTTGAATGAGTCTGGTTTTGTCGAGGATACAATTGCCGCGTTTAAGGGGCGCGCGATTCACACATACCATACGGAAGGAGCAGGTGGTGGACATGCACCTGATATTATCAAGGCGTGTGGTGAATCTAATGTACTTCCTTCTAGTACTAATCCAACTCGACCTTATACGATTAATACGATTGATGAGCATCTAGATATGCTTATGGTATGTCATCATCTAGATACTAAGATCCCTGAGGATGTTGCTTTTGCTGAATCGCGTATCCGACGTGAGACGATTGCCGCAGAAGATATTCTTCATGATCTTGGCGCATTTAGTATGATCGCTTCGGACTCACAAGCAATGGGGCGTGTGGGTGAGGTTATTTGTCGAACTTGGCAAACGGCCGATAAAATGAAAAAACAGCGCGGTCCAATTGCTGAAGACAGCGATCAAAACGATAACTTTCGCGCTAAACGATACATCGCCAAGTACACCATTAATCCTGCAATTACCCATGGCATAGCTGAATACGTTGGGTCTATTGAGGTGGGCAAGATTGCTGATTTAGTGCTGTGGAAACCAGCATTTTTCGGCACTAAGCCATCATTAATACTAAAAGGGGGGTTCATTGCGGCAGCGCCCATGGGCGATCCTAACGCTTCGATTCCAACCCCACAGCCTGTTCATTATCGACCTATGTTCGGTGCATTTGAAAAGGCAAATTATGGAACCAGTTTTACATTTATGTCTCAAGCAGCCATAGATAATAATGTTGCTCAAACTCTCAGCTTAGGTAAGCAGTGCTTGGCGACCAAGAATAATCGTACGGTTAAAAAAGCGGATTTAATCCATAATTTTTATCAGCCTCATATTGAGGTCGATCCTCAAACTTATCAGGTTCATGCCGATGGGGTATTGTTAACTTGTGAGCCTGCTGAGGTGGTTTCCCTAGCACAGCGTTACTTCTTATTTTAATTGAAACTGATGATAAAAATAGTTGAAAGAGTTGCGCAAGCAAGAGATTGTCAAGACACCTTAACTTTACCGTTTGATCTTAGACAAAAAACTCGCTTACATGCCACCTTAGACAGTGGTGCTGAAGTGGGTTTGTTCTTAGACCGTGGACAGGTATTGCGTGGTGGCGATATATTGAAAACTGAAGATGGCAATTTTGTGCAAGTTTGTGCTGCGCAAGAAAATGTCAGTACAGTGAGATGTTCGTCAGCGCATTTATTTGCACGCGCTTGTTATCACTTAGGTAATCGCCATGTGCCTTTAGAGATACAACCAAATTACCTGCGTTATCAACATGATCATGTATTGGATGACATGCTGCGCCAATTAGGTTGTGAGGTCACTCATGAACAAGCGCCTTTTGAGCCGGAGTCAGGGGCGTATGCTCACACACATAGCCACTCGCATACTCACTCACATCAGGCTGAGCAAGGTGATGCTAATCATGACTGATAATGCATTGTTACAGTTACTGCGCTTATCCAGTCAAGCATTGCCCATTGGAGGCTATGCTTATTCACAAGGCTTAGAGACAGTATGTGACAATGGCACAGTGAATAATGAAGAGTCTTTATTCGCCTGGATAAAAGATATGTGTATAAACGGTTTGGCTTATCTTGATGTGCCCGTATTCGCACGCTGTTACGACGCTCATGTCCAACAAGATTACGACACAGTGCAATATTGGAATAATTATATATTAGCTTCTCGTGAAACCAGAGAAGTGTTGCTAGAAGATACACAAATGGGTGCTTCGTTGGCACGCCTATTAGATAGCCTAGATATTAATACTCAACACATAGATAAGAGGCAATGTGCTCTAGTCACACTATTCAGTTTAGCCAGCGTGCATTGGAAAATTGATAAAAACATGGCACTGCATGGATTGTTATGGGCGTGGTGTGAAAACCAAGTGAGTATTGGCATGAGACTCATTCCATTAGGCCAGACCAGTGGTCAAATTATATTGTCGCGTTTGATGACAGTGATGAGTGATTGTATTCAACATGGCTTAAGCATAGAAGAGCAGGCTATTGGTTCATCTTGCCCAGGCGCGGTGATGGCGAGTATGCAACATGAAGAGCAATATTCACGTTTGTTTAGGTCGTGATGAGTAATCATTAACAAACAACACAGATATTTAACCTCATAAATAAAAGACATAAAAATGACAAAACAAGTATTAAGGATAGGTGTAGGGGGTCCGGTAGGATCAGGTAAAACCGCATTATTACGCTCATTATGTTTGAGTATGCGAGACAATTATGAAATTGCTGCTGTGACTAATGATATATACACACGCGAAGATGCAGACTTTTTGATTCGTCATCAGGCGCTAGAAGAGGAACGTATACTCGGTGTAGAGACTGGTGGTTGCCCACACACAGCTATTCGAGAGGATGCCTCCATGAATTTAGCGGCTGTCGATAGCTTGTGTGAAAAATTCAATCCTTTGGACTTTATATTTATTGAAAGCGGTGGTGACAATCTAAGTGCTACCTTCAGTCCTGAATTGTCAGATCTTACAATTTATGTAATCGATGTAAGTGCGGGAGACAAAATCCCCCGTAAAGGTGGTCCTGGCATCACTAAATCGGATCTATTAATTATTAACAAAATCGATTTAGCGCCTATCGTCGGTGCTTCCTTAGATGTGATGGACAGAGATGCACGTAAAATGCGTGGAGATAAACCATTTATTTTCGCCAACCTAAAGCAGGGTGAGGGCTTGAATGAAATAATAGATTTTATTGTTCATAAAGGCATGCTTGGTAGTTAATATCAGTCAGGGTTGTCAGAGTATTGTTTGGATAATTAAACCGAGTATGGCGCTGATCAAGATTACTCGCATGATATTTTGCTTGTATACAATCAAAGCCAAGGCGGCGGCTACAGTTAACAAGGCGGCGCCAAAATCAAAACTCCCTGTAAAGCCTTCACTCCATAAAACGTGATAAGCAAAAAAACACCCTAGATTTACTATCACTCCAACCACTGCGGCAGTGATCGCAGTGAGTGGAGAGGTGAAGTGAACATCTTCACGTGTGCCCTCTATCAGTGGGCCGCCAGCAAAGATAAATATGAATGAGGGCAGGAAAGTAAACCAAGTCACTAAGCAAGCAGCGCTGGCCGCAGACAGAAATAACCAGTCAGGTCCCAACGCTTGATGCATATAACCCCCCATGAAACCGACAAATGCCACGATCATGATTAATGGCCCAGGCGTTGTTTCACCTAAAGCCAGTCCGTCCATCATTTGCAGTGGGGTTAACCACGCGTAGGCATCTACAGCGCCCTGATAAACATAAGGCAAAACCGCATAAGCTCCACCAAAAGTTACCAACGCTGCTTGGCTAAAAAACCATCCCATCTGCGTAAACGTATGCTCCCATGTAAAGAGAGCCGATAACAATATCATTGGCACAGCCCATAGCAGGATACCTAAGGTCAACACTTTGAATAGTTTAAAGCCACTAAATTGAGCGTGTGTGGGTATCGGTGTGTCATCGTCTATCAATGCTGGCCCATAATGTTGCGTGTTGTTATCCAAATGCGTGCCAGCGTTAAAATAATGGGGTCGAATGCGTCCACCTATGAGACCAATCACGGCAGCTGATATAACAATATATGGAAAGGGTATGTGTGCTACAAAAATGGCAGCAAATGAACACATAGCAATGAGTATTAAAACTTTATTTGATAGAGTGCGAGTGCCAATGCGATAAGCGGCATTAAGCACAATAGCGATCACGGCGGGCTTGATTCCATAAAATAGTCCTGCCACCACTGGCAGCTCACCATACTGGATATATATCGCTGACAGCATGATAATAATCACCAGTGAGGGCATAACAAACAATAAGCCAGCAATCACACCTCCCCAGCTTTTATGCAACAACCAGCCTATGTAAGTGGCTAACTGTTGGGCTTCAGGTCCTGGTAATAACATGCAGTAATTGAGTGCATGAAGAAAACGTCGTTCAGAAATCCAACGGCGCTTTGCAACTAATTCTTGATGCATGATGGCAATTTGACCTGCCGGCCCACCAAAACTTATCCACCCTAACTTCCACCAAAATATAGTTGCTTCCCAAAGAGAAACGGTCATCGATGGATGTTGTGATGTTGTGTTAGGGGAGTTTTGTGATGGCATGATAAAAAGAGCAGGGGGCTTGAGGATTAATCGCCAGTATACGTGTGTGTAGCAATTGATGGATACATATATCTAGCAAACATTAAGAAATACTCGTTCTTGTAGAGACTATAGTGTCGAGTTATATTGATAAAGCATATGAAGCCAGTGTTCTGTGTATATGATGCAGGCAAATCATAGTGTTAACAGTGTAAATAGATTCAAGGTTGGATTGAAATGATTGCATGGAAAAGAGTTATTATCACGACATTGCTGCTAACCTTAGTCATCATTATAGAGTTTAGTCTATTGACTTCATTTCGTCTGATGGCTTTGCCTTATTACGCAGGTGAGTATTGTGATTTGGCTAGTGGCGATAGCACTTTATGTATCACTCAGTTGACTATCGAATTACTCTATCAAACTCAATGGCGAGTACTGTGTTTTTCTATTTATGCGCTATCTGCGATGTTAGTTATTTGGCTCTCTTATAAGCGTGTGCAGTATCCTACTTTCATTAATGCGGTTGTTATTGCTGTGCTCAGTTCTGTATTTTTATCCTTGGCCATTGATACGTCGCAGATTGATGTAATCATCATGGAACCTATTGGGACATTTATCGGAGTGTTACTGATGGGATGGCTGTTACAGCGTAAACAAATCAAAAAAATCCGCTCCTAGCTTAAGGGCTATGTGAATCTATTGAGTGTCTTAAATAAAAATCGCAATTTTTAGCAAAAAGGCTGTGTTGACTATAAAATAATAAGCTAAATTAGTGTAAGGTGATGTCACTAAAAGATTCATGACATGCACGTTGATGGTGCAAATAAGTCGCACTCAGTCGCATAGTCAAAACTCTTTTTACAATAATAGACTATGTCTTAATAGAGTATTTCGTGTAAATTCAGAAATCTATTAATATAGCTTCTACAATTCAGTATCTGTAACATTACATCATTACACTTCATCTATTGAACAAGGGGATAAGCATGAAAAATAGACTACAACAACTCGGTCAGGGTATGACAGAGTACATTATTATTGTTGCCTTAATCGCGATTGCAGCGATCGCAGTGTATGGATTCTTCGGTGATACGGTAAGAAACCAAGTGTCTGCAATGACGCAAGAGTTAGCTGGTCAAGATGGATCTGCTGGCATTACCGCCGCTGGAGCTGCAGGTACATCGGCAGCTGCTGAGCAAGGTTCTAGAACGCTCAATGACTACAATGGCAACTAAGAGAGAGTGATTATTAGGCTCTGTCTATTGTTTTTGTTAGACAGAGCCTAATGCTAGCAGGCAGTTTAATTCAAAAATACTGCAGCATCTTATTCAAAGCCACCAATGCAGTTTTAACTCCCAATATTCAAAGAATCACATGCATCTGGATTCTCTGTGAATAATGCTCGCATTTGTATGATCTCTCTATTATCTATTTTCTCAGTCTAAATTTGCATGGCGCCTCATCAAGATAGACCTATAAGCGTCCCAAAACACTCAGGGCGGACTCAACAGTCGGGCCAAGCTATTGTATTGGTCTTATTGCTGACCATGATTGGTGTGCTAGGTGCGATTGCTCTTGTTAGTACTGGGACGCTCACCAGTGAAAAAATCCAATTACAAAATGCTGCTGATGCGACAGCCTACAGTGTTTCTACTATAGAAGCGCGTGATTTAAATTATACCGCCTATATGAATCGAGCCATGGTGGCTAATGAAGTCGCCATCGGACAAATGGTCAGTATGATGTCATGGGCGTATATGACGCGCAGTACGCCTGAGTTTATCGATGACTATGCGTTTAAGATTGACATTGTGGTCGCAGCCGCCACGCTGGGTATAGCGACCAGTTCCGTGAGTAATGCAGTTAGGCCGATCACAGCGCCATTACGCACGGTATCGAATGCTGTGTTCAGAGTGGTCGATAAGTTTACCGGTCCAGTCGCTAATGGATTATCGGTAATGAATAAAATGTACAGTTATTCTCAGCAAGGTGTGCATTTAGCCAGTTTTATTTTCAGTGCATCAACATTATTTGATATACGCGATATGAATGCCGATGACGCTGAATATTCCATGTTTGGTGCCATTGCTATCGCCCGTCATTTCACTTCTTATTATGGTGACATGCTGTCGCCTAAGTTATATAGCTTTGTGAATTCTTATTCTCCTGGGTCTAGCGAGGAAGAGCTAGGTGGTATGCAAAGACTGGCTTCTGTCATCAATGATTCGCGCGATGGATTTACTCGCAATCGTGAATGTAGCCTTCAACTTGGCGGTCAAGCATTACCAACCATTAACTTGGGTATCTTAAGGGTAACCTTTACACCTCCAGGGGTGAACTGTCGACCCAATCAATTTAACAATCAATCCGGTGGTTGGGATGCGACTTTATTTGGTATCAAAGTCGAGATTGATGTGTTTTTATTGGTAGCAGATTTTTATGTGCGTGCGGGTATAGGGCGTCAAGGTGGAACTGACCTTAGGCATAATAGTAAAGGTGAATTTACCTGGAGTGCTGCCGATTCTACTGATCCTAGAGTGGCGCTGGGTGGCGGCTTCAAATTGTGTATCGGTATTCCATTTATAGGTCGGGTATGTTCACCGCGTGCCGGATTTGATTTTGACCCACCATTACCGCCTTTTGGTGTGGGGGCAGCCATGGCCGGTGGATCATCTCCCAACATGAGTGGTATAAAAGATGAAGGTGAAGGAAGGGACATCATGTACGGCTCCGCCAGTCGCAATGTGTTGGCATGGAGTTTTGTGATGCCACCATTTAAACCGACACCACCAGCAATCAAATACATCAAGAGTGTTAAGCAACAAGTTAAATCCAAAGATCGTAATATCTATAAAAGCTATGGATTACGAAGCTATAAAGATACGGAGGACGTTCCAGCTATTGCCACTACAGCGAATCCAGACAGTGGTGATTGGATGACAGGTATGGAAGCCCCTTATCTGGTGATTGCCCTGATCAAAGACGATGTCGTCAAAGATAGTCATAACAGCAAAGGTCGGTTCGACTTGGATACGCCTGAAAATGGCTTGTTAGGTACTGATATTCCCTTTGGTGTGATGAGTAAGTCAGAGGTGTATTACTCACGACCGGCCGATCTGCAGTATTTTTCACGCCCCGATAATCGGGTAGAAAAATCTAATGCTTTCAATCCTTATTGGGAGGCGCGTTTGGTGGATACTAGCTATATTGATAGGGTATCTGCATTAGCTTTCCAACATGGTCAGATCCCCCTGCCGTCGAGCGTATATACAGTGATAGCGCAGGCTGAAAAACTATTAAATGCACTAATATAATCTTAAGAGAGTGATTAAGTATGCATAGCATTGGTCATAAACAACGTGGGCAGTCCATGACAGAAATGCTAGTGGCATGTGCATTTGTGGTGGTGCCTTTGTTTTTGATTGTACCGACTGTTGGAAAATATATTGATATGAAGCATGCTGCGGTTAATGCAGCTCGCTATGTCAGTTGGGAAAGAACCGTCTATTTTAATGCTGATACATTAGACAATGAGCCTTCCGGGTTCACAGCTTTCAGTCATAATCAATTACCAAAGAAAAGTGATTATCAACTTGCCCAAGAAGCTTCATCTAGAATTTTCACTGATGCTAGTGCCCAAATTACTTCTACATCGGCAAATCCTGGGCGTAGTGCATGGAAGTACTACGATGCCAGTGAAATGTATCAACCGCCGCAAAGTGAAAGACCAAGCTTAAGTTCCAATGGCCAGGTGCCAGACAAGTCTATGGGTATAGTCAGAACATTGATGCAGGGCTTTGGCACTGTAGTGTCGGCTGTTACCGGCATACTTCCATTTAGCTCTTCTCAGTTTGATGCCATTTCTACACGTGGAAATACCCAAGTGGATGTCAATATGAGTGTGGCGCAAATACCTAATTACAATGATTTACACGGGGATGATTCAGGTCTACTCCAGCTGGGTCCAAATGGGCTGACTATGACGGCCCAAGCGGGTGTGCTGTCACAAACTTGGGGAGCGGCAGGTCCGGATCATATGAAAAGCCAAGCACAAGCATTGGCACCTACCAAGTTAATTGGAGACTTATTCAATCTTATTAAAATTCCTGGTATTGGTTCTGGTCAAAACCTCATTGCTGCAGCGTTGCTAACACCAGAATTTACTGATGATAATTTAGTATTTGGGCAGATGGATGAAAATGCCTTACCACGTGATAAATACGAATCACCAGAATTTCCAGAGGCTGATGATGACGATTCACCCTTATGTAATGATCAAGGCTACTGTCGTGAATAAAACTATTTTATCTATTACTTTTATTGCTCTATGCGTTTGTATGTCAAATGCCTCGGCAGCTCGGGATTTTCCTGTGCCTAAATACTTTGAAATAAGTAATGTCTCACCTAATACTACTACCTATGGTATGAACTTTAATATACGCAAATTTGAAACGCGCGAAAAAACCTCAACCGTAGTTAATTTTTACCAACAAAATTGGGGTGATGAAGCCGTCGTCACAGAGTATGGTCAATGGACTATGATCGGTAAGAACACCGGCAAACAATTTTACAATGTGCAAGTTCAGAATGGGGCAGCGGGTTCATGGGGTTATTTAAGTATTAGTGATTTACCTGAACGCATCAAAAAAGAAGATTATGAATTGCCAGGAGAGCGACGCTTTCCTCATATGTCTGGCAGTCGCATTCTTAATGATAAACAACATAAAGACACAGGAAAGTCTGCGCGTACAGTGTTATTGGTCAATAACTTTTCAGTGTCAGCCAATGGGCAATACTATCTTAATTATTATCAGGGTAAAAAATGGTCTGTGGTGGCAGACAACAAGAATTCAAAAATGCATACACGCGTGATGACATTTCAAAAAGGGAGCAAGACGGTTACATTGACAATTGCTAAAGTTGAAAAACATACAAATGTGGTGGCTAACATTGAGTCAGCCAGATTATTACGATAGAACTAAAATGTATTATCACAAGAGTACTCACGAGACTACTAAACACATGGATCTTCAAGCTGCTGATATGAATTTTTTTAAGCGCTCTCAACAAGGTCAATCGATGGTTGAATACACTGTGGTACTTGTGGCGTTGACAACAGCGTTAATGACAGCGGGTTTAGGTTCGGTGGGTTTGTCTAAAAATGATGATCAATCACTATTGCAGGCAATGCATCAGCGCTACACCACTCAAGCTTATTCTTTATCAATTACTGAATTGCCTGAGGGGAGAGATCTAGCTGAGCTGGCTGATTATTACGATTCACTGGACAAATATCCTGAACTCAGTCAACGCTTACAAGACGCTTCTGAATCTATTAACAAAGTCAGTCAGGGAATCGCTAAAGTCAGTGATGGAGTGAATACTCTCAAAGCCTATACTGATCCGAAAAAAGCGTTGGATAGTTTGGATACAACCGCAATGCAAAATGAAATAACTAAGACAATGAAA
>CAZKDD010000029.1:0-9710 GCA_964551535.1 uncultured Thiotrichales bacterium
ATGTGCGTATGCAATATAACTTTGACAGTCATTGCTAGGGCTTAAGACTATTGAGTTATATGTAATTGTTCAGCAATGGTAATCAGTATGCACTTGTATGTGTCGCGCTTGATCGTGAGCTACTCTTTGAAACTGGTTTGCGTAATATCTCCCTCAGTATCGATGTCGACACAGCTAATATTGGGAAGTTTATTGAGTATATAGGCAGCCATCAAAGTGGCTAATTTTTCATTCTCTGTATGCACAGAACTTAAAATGCGGTCGGCAACTATCTGACAACGTTGCACGTTGTTGGGTTGGTCCACCCACGTGCGACTCATTTGCCATCCTGCATCCATATCTGTGTCCATCTTGGCGAAGAAGTCTGAAGCCTCGTCAAGCATGCTATCTGGCACTTCGATAGGAATTGTTTTTTCATCAATGATAACTTTGAGTATCATGTACCAATCCTTAATTTTATAAACAAATAATTATATGTTGATTCATTTGAAAAACGTACTTGGCAGTGGGGATATTAAACACATCCATGAATTGCTGAGTAATGCACAGTATGTTGATGGTAAATTAAGTGCAGGCAAGTCAGCGTCAGCCGTTAAGAATAATCTTGAGCTGAATGCTAAACAGTCTGAGGTGATTGAGCAATTGAATCAAAAAGTGATGGGCAATTTGGTTCGTCATAAAACCTATCAACGTGCTGCTTTACCACTCAAAGTGGCCAGTCCATTTTATGCTTGCTATGAAACTGGCATGTCCTATGGCGAGCATATTGATGATCCGGTGATGGGTGGGCAGGCACGTTATCGTTCAGATTTAGCGGTGACAATTTTTTTAAATGCACCTGACGAATATGATGGAGGGGAGCTAGAGATACATACACCTTATGGGCTTCAATGCATTAAGTATCCAGCAGGGGATGCGGTTTTATATCCTGCTACGACCAGGCATGCAGTTAAAACTGTGACTCGAGGTAAGCGTCATGTGGCTGTGACTTGGGTGCAGAGTTTGGTCAGAGACTTGACTCACAGGCAGATATTGTTCGAGCTATCACAGGCGCGTGAGAAATTATTGTGTGATCAACCCCATCAGGATTACACCCAGCAGGTAGATTGGGCGTATGTGAATTTGGTGCGCGAGTGGAGTGATTGCTAGTGGTGTGGTTAATCAAAATCTGGCAGTAAAAAAGCCCGTATAGTAACGGGCTTTTTAGTTGTACTAGGAGCATTTTGTACTAAGAACATTAGGTACTAGAAATTAGGCATGACTGCCTTTTTCTTCATGGGCGTCATTAACGACTTCCATAGCTAATTTCATATACTCTTGACGATAGCCGTCTAAATCTGCACCGTCTTCTGGTGTGAAGTATTCTTCAGCAGAAACACCACGTGAACGATCTAGTTCGATGAATTTCTTCTGCATTGCCAGCATTTTCTTGATTTTGTCTTGCTTTGAGCTCATGTCGATTCCTCCGTGAGCGATATAAATATATGGTCAGTATAGTAGATCATCAGTCGGAATTTTTCTGTATCTCTATTGAGATGCGCTGATGTGCTTACGAAAAATGTTGGTCAACTGATTTAAATTACCGGATAGGCGTAAATTTATCGTAACGGTTATTAATAGCCACCTTTGCGTCGACTTTCTGGTAGCCCACCGATGCGCCCACCTTGTTTGCTTGGGTCACCTGGAAATAGATCATAGAGTGTTTTCGCATTAACACTTTTGTCGCCCCATAGCTTTGCCATAGCCTTGACCATATTGCGTGTGTTGGGTTGGTTGCCGGCATTATTGATAAATTCGTCACGTAAATAGTTGATCACGTCCCAGTGTTTATCTGTTAATTCTAGTGATTCTTCTCTCGCAATCACTAGCGCCAGATCTTCTGACCAATCCTCGATGTTCTCAAGAAATCCACTTGCAGTGGTTTCGATAGACTTTCCGTTCACTTCAATGGCCATTTTTTAGTCTCCTATGTCCTTTGTGTTGTTGTCATAAAACATGCGGTTTTGTGCACAATTCTAGGCTACGCATGATGTATCGATAATGATATTTTTTTCAAGTTGCTGAGGTGGGGCTATTTTTCCTGTGTATCCCCAACGGCGTCAATACCCTTATGAGGTAGAAATAAGCCGCATCCAAAGTGTCGGCCGATTCCCAAGCCCTGTTGCTGCAGACGTACCGATTCATGAGCGTCGATACCATCTATCATTAGACTGCGTGTCTCAATGTCTTGATCAGGAAAACTGAGTGTGACACTGCGTCCACACATCATTCTCTGTGGGCGGATATCCATAGTTTCAAGCGCTTTAAGCACATTTTCTAGGAATGTATTTTCATCTTCATTGGCAGCGCCAACGATGTAGCGTGAGAATATAGTGGTTAATTTATAGAGCGGTCGCACACTGGCTTGGCTGAATTCGATATCCGTATCAAGCAGTTGCAGACGTTGACCGGCGAGAGTTTTTGCTTCCTCTATGTGTTCCTTGGGCACACGCAGGGTAAATAGTGTGCGTCTGGAGGGATAGATCAGCTCATTTGGATCGCTTGGACGTATCCAACCATTGCCAGATTCAGCACCGTGTATAAGATGCATGCCAGCCAGATCATGATCTCTTACCCAAGGAAATCTGTCAGTGATAATCTGTGATAGCGCGTGCGCATGATCAAGGGGTAAATGCGAACATTTAATCCTAAAATTGATATCAACGACGGTGTCAGGGACTTCAAATGTCTGTTTTTGTTGATTATCGTCACTCCAAAACATGATGATTACTCCACAATCAGACTAGGATGGCTTAGACGAAGTGAATACCGCCTCTAAGATTTCTTCCCATTCTTCGGGTGTGTCTTTAAATGGAGGTCGCACATCCATTTGGAAGAATATCTCACCTTGAGCCGCCCGCTGTTCGATGGCTGCCTTTAATTCGTCAAAACTTTGCATGGTGTGTTCTTGAATCAGAATTTCGCTAAGTGTGAGCATATCTATTATCGTTGATTGGCAATTAATGTGGATTATTTAAATTTGTATTCAGACGCTGATGTGGCTGAATGCTCTGTCATATGATCGCACACGATACATGACTCGTTGCTGGTCGGGTATATTCCCATCAGTAAAGGCACTGCGTGCGTGTAGTATGTTGTTGCATATTAAACCTTCACCGGCCTTGAGAGTATAACGCAGGGCTATATCTTCATTAATCAACTGCTCTATGCGCATCAGCGCATGTTCAAGGCATGGATCTTGTTTCCATTCGATACTGCGTGAGCGCGCGGTGTAACGCATTTGTAAACGTTGCGTGTGCGGGTCTTGATAGAAAACGGGGCCGCATTGAGGTGCTCTTAATTCCACACCGTTCTCTATATTGGCAGGAATAGTCAGTGCATCTGGCTGCATTAAAGCCTTAATTAGTGCGGGATCTTCATCGTATAGACGGATGTATACCAGTTCATGGTTGAGTAGCATATTCTCACCACCACGGTATGCAGGTTGCTGACAATGCAATATGAAGGCGCGTATGTGCTGATCGAGTGGATTGTAGTAGCCATCAGTGTGCCAATTAAGACGCCGATTGGT
Source organism: uncultured Thiotrichales bacterium (assembly GCA_964551535.1). Classification (GTDB taxonomy): domain Bacteria; phylum Pseudomonadota; class Gammaproteobacteria; order UBA4575; family UBA4575; genus UBA1858. The sequence continues at coordinate 3,572 of CAZKDD010000029.1, forward strand.
GTATGGGATATAGCCACTAGCGCGGCCTATAGACATCACTTTTAGAGAGGAAACATAATCATTATCTGCACATAAGTGACTGTCTAGATTGGCTAGTCCAAAAGCTTTTGCTAAATGCCTGACACACTCTTTATGGTTGTGTTCAGGATCGACACGATAAAGGGCAAAATTATTGACTTCGCATTGCCCGGACAGGGTATGCAATTCTTCCTCGGAGAGACATAAAGGATTTTTTAGCTTAATTGCTGAGAGCGTTGTATAATCCGGCCAGTTTTGGAGTCGCGATTCACGCCATCGAGCGTAATCTGTTTCAAAGTTGAGCATAGATCAGCATTCAAAGTGAAAAAGGTCAGTTGCCTGCATGAATGTATATTATAACAAGATTAATCAGACCTATTTACTCAGGTATTAGGGTCTGGGTTTATCGTATATAAGTGTCTGTTTTTAATCAACTTTAATTAGATACGGCGGGTTGGTTGTCAAGAGGGTATTAAGCACCATATCCCTGTTGAGATAAAGGCCTTTTGGCCGCGCCCCCCATAGGTAGGATTTTGCTGACACTCGCTCAACTCTAGACTTCGTTACATAATGACAGTCTCGCGCTGACGGGGATGTATTGCGGATAAATTAACCCTCTAATGTTGTCATGGCCGCTACAACGGGCTGGTGATTAACAAAAGATTAAGAGAACAATAAGGTAAATTAGGAGAATTAGAATGGCTGACCAACATCATGATACGCCAATGCTTGATGAGTTAGAAAACGGACCATGGCCAAGTTTTATATCAGGAATCAAACGTTTACGTGATAAACACGAGGATCAACGTATTTCAGGTATGGCCAACGATCTATTGGGTCAGTTAGAGCACTCTTATGAAACACGTAAGGGCTACTGGAAAGGCGGCACGGTTAGTGTATTTGGTTATGGTTCAGGCATTATCCCTCGTTTCTCAGAAGTAGGCAGCTCATTCCCAGAGTCAAAAGAATTTCATACCTTACGTGTCCAGCCACCGGCAGGCAACTACTACACTACCGATATGTTGCGTCAGCTCGGCGACAGCTGGGAGAAGTGGGGTTCTGGATTGGTTACTTTCCACGGCCAGACCGGCAACATCATGTTTATCGGTACATCAACGGAAAATACTCAGCACTTCTTTAATGAAATCAATGAATATGGTTGGGACTTAGGTGGTGCAGGACCATGTGTTCGAACAGGCATGTCATGTGTCGGCGCTGCTCGTTGTGAGATGTCTAACATTGATGAGATGAAAATTCATCGTACCCTCCTAAATAACTTCACTGATGATGTTCACCGTCCGGCATTGCCATACAAATTTAAGTTTAAGGTATCTGGTTGTGGTAACGATTGCATGAACTCTATTGAGCGTTCTGATTTTGCCATTATCGGCACTTGGCGTGATGACATGAAAGTCGATCAGGAAGAAGTTAAAAAATTCGTTGCTCGCAAGGGTCGTGAGTATGTCATCGATAACGTCATAACACGCTGCCCGACTAAAGCACTTTCATTGAAAGACGATGACACCATGGATGTGGATAATCGTAACTGTGTGAGATGCATGCACTGCATGAACGTTATGGTAAAAGCGTTATCACCGGGTGATGATAAGGGTGCAACCATCTTAATCGGTGGAAAGCGTACACTTAAGATTGGTGACCTAATGGGAACAGTTGTTGTTCCATTTATGAAGTTGGACACTGAAGAGGATTACGAAAACCTCACTGAGATGGCAGAAGAAACTATCGACTTTTGGGCAGAGAACGGCCTAGAGCACGAGCGTTGTGGTGAGATGGTAGAGCGAATCGGCCTAGTTAACTTCTTAGAAGGTGTGGGCATCGATGTCGATCCAAACATGGTCAATGATCCACGTCAGAGTTCCTATGTTCGTATGGACGGATGGGATGAAGAAGCTGAGAAGTGGTTCAACCGTAAAGCGGAAGAAAAGGCTGCTAGCTAAGCTACCGAATACAGTTTTTATTTTTAACTTGAATGCTGTTTCGATGGCTTAACATGTCTGGAACAGCAAACCTGTAAGATCAGGAGAATTTGATGTCGCAAGAAAATAGACCCCCTATTGAATCTGGATGTCCAGACGGATTTCAATACATGCATCCAGTCATGCGTAAGAATTATGGTGCATGGGATTATCATGAGCACCCACGTCCAGGCGTATTACTACACGTGGCTAAGAATGGAGAACAGATTTGGACTGTGCGTGCAGGCACGCAACGTATCCTAGATGTGTTTACGCTTAGAACGCTCTGTGACATTGGCGATAAATATGCTGATGGTTATGTTCGTTTTACTATTCGCTCCAACATCGAATATATGGTTTCTGATGAGTCTAAAGTTCAGCCTATGATCGATGCATTAGAGGCAGAGGGCTTCATCGTTGGTGGAACTAAGAACTCTGTCGCTATGATCTCGCATACTCAAGGTTGGTTGCACTGTGATATTCCAGGCACTGACGCATCGGGTGTTGTTAAAGCTATGATGGATGAGTTGGTTGACGAGTTCCGTGAGAACAACATGCCTAACCGAGTTCATATCACCACTTCTTGCTGCCAAATTAACTGTGGTGGTCAGGGTGATATCGCCATCAACGTTCAGCACACTAAACCACCTAAAATCAATCATGATTTAGTCTCTAATGTTTGTGAGCGACCCTCAGTGGTAGCGCGTTGTCCTGTTGCTGCGATTCGTCCAGCACAGGTGAATGGCAAGCCTTCACTGGAAGTTGATGAGAAGAAGTGCATCTGTTGTGGTGCGTGCTTCCCTCCATGTCCTCCCATGCAGATTAATGATGCTGAGCACTCAAAACTTGCTATTTGGGTAGGTGGTAACCACTCAAATGCTCGTGGCAAACCAACATTCCAGAAACTGGTTGCGGCAGGTATTCCAAATAATCCTCCGAGATGGCCAGAGGCGACAGCTATTGTTAAGCGTATCTTACGAGCTTACAAAGAAGATGCTCGTGATTGGGAAAGAATCAATGATTGGGTTGAGCGTGTCGGTTGGCCAAGATTCTTTGAATTAACAGAGTTGCCGTTCACTAAGTTCCATATTGATAATTGGAGAGGTGCTCGTCGCAGTCTTAACTCTTCTACTCATATTCGTTTCTAATAATGAGGTAGTTGATTGTGAAATATGGAATATTAGTTAACGAAGGACCGTATACCCATCAAGCTTCTGATTCTGCCTATAAATTTGCAAAAGCAGCTATAGGCAAAGGGCATGAAGTGTTTCGTGTGTTTTTCTATCACGACGGCGTGAATAACGGCACAGCACTGGCTGTGCCACCTCAAGATGATCGTCACATTCCAAATCAGTGGTCTGAGCTGGCTAAAGACCATGGAGTGGATCTCGTGTTATGTGTGGCAGCGGCTCAACGTCGAGGTATTCTCGACGAAGATGAAGCTAAGCGTAACGGTAAAACCTCACACAATATGATTGAAGGTTTTCGTATCTCTGGCCTAGGTCAGCTGATAGAGGCCGGGATTCAAGCCGACCGCATGGTCGTGTTTGGCGATTAATAGGAGCAATGTGATGGAAAACGAAGGCGATCAAGTAGTTAAGAAATTCATGTACATGAATCGTAAGGCACCTTACGGGACGATTTATGCATTAGAATCATTGGAAGTTGTGCTAATTGCTGCGGCGTTTGATCAGGATGTTAGTTTGGTATTTGCTGATGACGGGGTCTACCAGCTAACTAACAATCAAAGTACTGATGAGATTGGTATGAAGAATTTCTCACCAACTTACTCAGCGTTAGGTGATTACGATATCAACAAGATTTATATTGAAAAAGAATCACTTGAAGAACGTGGATTAACTTTAGACGATTTACAAGCTCTAACTTATGAGGACGAAGATGATGACTGGGCAGAAAAAGACTCAATCCATCTAGTGTCGCGGGAAGAGTTGGCTGAAGTGATAGATCAACAAGACGTAGTCTTAAGTTTTTAAAGGATTCGATATGGCAATGCTACACACAGTGAATAAAAGCCCATTTGAAAGAAATACGCTTGAATCATGTATTCGATTAGCAAAAGCAGGTAGTTCTGTTTTGTTAACTGAAGATGGAGTTATCGCAGCTATGCAGGGCACGAAGTATTCGAGCACAGTGACAGATGCGATGGCGAATATTACATTTTACGTACTTGGTCCCGATTTAAAAGCGCGCGGGCTAAGTGAAAGTAATATTGTGGAGGGCGTCAAGGTAGTGGATTACGATGGTTTTGTGGACCTAACAGTCGACCATGAGTCGGTCCAATCTTGGCTATAAATTACTATCAACACGCGCTTAGCAAACTTAAATAGGAGAAAATCATGGCAATAGAAGTTGACGGTCAAAGTTATGAAACTGATGAAGAGGGTTACCTCGCCGATCTAAATCAATGGCGTCCAGAGCTTGGAGAAGCGATGGCCTTGGCTGATGGTGCACCTCTTGATGAAGATCACTGGGAAGTAATCAACTTTCTACGTGAATATTACGAAGAGTACCAAATTGCACCAGCTGTTCGTGTGCTTACAAAAGCTATTGGTAAAAAATTAGGTAAAGAGAAAGGTAACAGCAAGTACTTATACGAGCTTTTTCCTTATGGTCCAGCGAAGCAAGCATGTAAGTATGCAGGTCTTCCCAAGCCAACTGGTTGCGTGTAATCAAAAACTGGAACCTCTCAGTCATGATTTGAAAGCATCGTACTCGTAAGTGTGTACGATGCTTTTTCAACACGCCGCTTAAGATTCCTACCGTTAAAAATATTCAAAATCGATGTCTCTAACGTTCGCAATATTATTTTATCTGGCAACAGCTATTCTTGTGTTTGGCTTAGCATTTCGCATACGCAAGTACATCATCACGCCTGCCCCATTGAAAATACCCACCACCCCTGCACCAACGACAAAAGGTGGAGTGGCTTTCAGAATGGTTAAAGAACTCACAATCTTTGAGAGTTTGTTTAAATCTAATAAATGGATCTGGTTATTTGGATGGTTATTCCATATGGGTATGTTGTTGGTGTTGCTCAGACATCTTCGCTATTTCACCGACCCCGTGTGGTGGTGGGTGCAACTTATCCAGCCATTTGGAAAATATGCTTCGATATTTATGTTAGTTGGCCTTGCCGGTTTGCTAGCGCGACGAATTGTGGTCGATCGAGTGCGATATATCTCAGCGCCATCAGATTATTTGATGTTATTACTTATTATCGGTATCGGTGCGACAGGTGCTCTCATGACCTTTGTCACCAACGCAGACATCATTACACTGAAAGATTATTTGTTGGGATTGATGGTGTTTGACATACGTACACTGCCGACAGATCCAATACTGCTTGTACACCTTTTCATGGTGATCGTTTTAATGGCAATCTTTCCAATATCAAAATTATTACATGCGCCGGGTGTGTTCTTTAGCCCAACGCGTAACCAAGTGGATAACCCAAGAGAACGCCGACATGTGGCGCCATGGGCTATCAAGCTAGAATCATCAGAATAATAAGAGAACGGTAATGGCTAAGGTAGAATTTGCAACTCCAGAACTCAAGGAATATCCGATTATTCCTAAACTGCAAAAAGATGCGATGGCTCATAGCAGTCCTTTCATCGCAAAGGAGCAGTTTCAAACTCCACTGGGTTACCCCGGTGAGTTAGTGGATAACTGGAAACAAGTCGCCATCGAAAGAATGGGCGAACTGACAGATAAATATCGCTCTCTACAAGTTTTTCTAGACTCATGTGTCAAATGTGGTGCGTGCACCGACAAGTGTCATTATTACCTAGGCACTACAGATCCTAAAAATATGCCAGTGGCGCGTCAGGATTTGTTCCGTAAAGTCTATCGTCGTTACTATACTCTAGCAGGCAAATTAGTACCTAAGCTCGTCGGTGCAGAAGATCTTACTGAAGAGGTGTTGGACGACTGGTATACCTATTTTCATCAATGTTCTCAGTGTCGACGTTGTTCGGTTTATTGTCCTTATGGTATTGATACCGCGGAAATCTCCATGGCGGCTAGAGAAGTTATGGACTCCATAGGTAAAGGGCAAAAATACTGTAATGAAATTATCGGTAAGGCACAGACATTAGGCAACAACCTTGGTCTGCCAGAGCCAG
>CAZKDD010000030.1:0-9313 GCA_964551535.1 uncultured Thiotrichales bacterium
GGGCTTTCTGGGCAATCCCCACCCCATCGACTGACCATATCAACGATAGGATGAGACCTCATTGGCTGGAGATTGGTTGAAATGTGTACAAAATTAAAACCAGAATGGAGGGCTATTTACCTCAGAATCAGGGGATTTTCCCATCATTCCGAGACATCTTATGGTGTCGATATCGGGTTGCCCAAGCCACCGCTAGAATCAAGTACGTATAAAAGAAGATACCTTAATGCCGATTAGTCACCACACCTTGAGCTCATAGGATGTGGGCAAAAAACGCCGGATATATAAAGCTTAAGTGATGCGCTTACTTTGCAGTCAATTGTTCAATGATCTCTATCATTTGATTATAACCACCGGCAGAATTACCAGTAATCCTGTATTCACCATTGACTATCACTGCTGGTACACCTCGAATTTGATACTGTCGGATTAATTCTTTAGCACGAGTGATCTTGGTTTCAACGGCGAAAGAATGGAAAGCCTCACGAAATTTAGCTTCATCGATACCATAGGTTGCAAGAAAGCGGGCCATAGAGTCAAGATTAGCCAGCGCTCGACCTTGTTCATGCATACCATCAAACAAGAGCTCGTGGCCTCGCTGTAACTCCCCTATCAGCTCTAAGGCATAAAAAGCACGTGCGTGCTGTTCCCAACGTGGATTAAAAATAGCGGGGATTCTGACAAGATTGATATCAGCCGCCTTGTCTTCATTCCACATATCGAGATGTGGCTCAAATTCAAAACAGTGAGGACAGCCATACCAGAATAACTCAACCACCTCATGGCGTGCTTCAATATCGCTGACTGCTGACACCTTGGGACTAATTGGAACATAGTGCTTGCCTTCGACATACTGGCCTGCATGAGCGCTAAGCGCTAGTAACATTGCCAACAAGGTGAACCAGATGAACGACGATTTTTTCATGATTTATCCCGGCAGTATTAAATATGAAGGTATTAGAAATACCTTCATATCAATAGTTCAAAAATAAATTTTAGTGGAGGCCAGCAATGTATTCTGCAACAGCTTGGATTTCTGCATCAGTCATACGCTCAGCCACCTTAACCATGATCTGAGCGGCAGGATAATTCCTCTCCATGTTGCGGTAAGCTTTTAATTGAGCCGCAGTATAGGCAGCATGTTGACCGCTTAACTTAGGGAATTGTGCCTTTGGATTACCTGCTCCTGAGGGTGAATGACAAGCCATGCAAGCGGCAACCTCTTTATCTGCAATGCCACCTCGATAAATTGCTTCACCTTGTTCAACTAACTCAGGATCGGCGGCCGATGGAGAACCCGTCAAGCTAGCGTAGTAAGCTGCCAAATCATGCATATCTTGCTCGCTAAGCCCCGCTGCTTGTCCTGCCATGAGGGCATTTTGACGAGTGCCATCTTTAAACATGACCAATTGAGAATAGGTGTAGGCTGCCCCCTGTCCGGCCAACTTTGGCCAGGCTGGATTCATGCTGTTTCCATCCGCTCCGTGACAGGCCGCACAGGCAACAGACTTGCTCTTGCCAGCTTCAATATCACCACCTGCCCACAGGGTTTGACCCACTAATACACACCATAAAATCAATAATTGGATAGAAATCTTCATTTAACCTTCCCACATAAAATCTATTGAGTTCATCTGTCACACCACAGCAACAGAACATTGAGGGCGCTTTTATATCATAAAAGTGCATGTCTGTCGTAGCATCATTGTTAATCCAATCTGTACTATGATAGTCAATCCTGACACTGATTTGAGCATGAACTGGCTTTTCCTCATCAGTTTTTGCCTAACGATTCGTGCCAATGACTTTATTTACTTGCACCTAAAACAATTTATGGATATAAAACAGGCGCTTACAAGCTCAAAATTCGTTACCAGCGCAGCAACACCGGCCTCACTTCCGAATGATCTCGGTACTGAGATCGCCTTTGCCGGTCGCTCGAATGCAGGCAAATCCAGCACAATAAATAAGCTCTGCGGGCAAAAACAACTCGCCAGAGCCTCTAAAACGCCTGGGCGGACTCAATTAATTAATTTTTTTACGTTGGGGCCAGAGTCAATGTTGGTCGATCTACCTGGCTATGGGTATGCGAAAGCCAGTCAGTCTAAGCAAAAACAATGGATTGAATTATTAGAGTACTACTTTAGCCATAGACAGGCGCTAAAAGGCACCGTCATCGTGATGGATATTCGCCATCCTTTGCAGGCAGCGGACCAAAATATGATTGATTGGTGCTTACATCATGGTTCTAAAGTGCATGTGTTACTCAATAAAGCGGATAAATTAAGCCGCAACAAAGCGATGCAGCAATTACATGCCACTCACAAGGCACTATCTGATCAACAATTAGATGACGTCACTGTGCAACTATTTTCAGCCGCTGATGGCACTGGCAGCAATGAAGTACTGAAGAAATTATCACAATGGATGAGCGAGTAACTGATCAAGCTAAAGCGGTTAGTGTTTACCGAATAAGTACGTGTAGTCGAGATGAGATCCGTGTTGCAATAAAACGAAGCATGAAATCAGACTGAAGTCTTTATCAGTCTGATTCGTGCTTACTTTCAATGAGAAAAACAGCTTCATTAGGAGTAAATGAACACACTATTAAGTGCTCTCATTGTGACTGAGATGAATTCAAATAGTTCAATACAATTTTAGCTGAGCCACCGTTGTTGCGAAAAAACTCACCAACATGGCGTTAAAACTGCGCGCAAGACAAACAGCAAATCCGATCAGCTCATGACAAGATCAATGCGCTTGATCCCAATTTTCCCCCGTATTGGCGTCCACTTCTAACGGTACATCAAGCTTAGCTGCGTTCACCATACGTTTAACTATTTCTTTTTTGTCTTGATTGAGCTGATCCTGATGACACTCAAATACTAATTCATCATGCACTTGCATAATCATACGAGTGCTCGTATTCGAATCAGAGAGCCACTCATCAATCGAAAGCATGGCTTGCTTAATGATATCTGCAGCCGTTCCTTGCATGGGCGCATTAATCGCAGTGCGTTCAGCATATTGTCTACGTTGGGCATTACGCGAATTAATTTCATGCAAATAAAGTCTCCTACCTAACAAAGTTTCCACATAACCTTGCTCATGGGCCAAGTCACGAGTTTCATCCATATAATTCCTAACACCCGGGTAACGCTCAAAATATACGTCCACATAAGATTGGGCTTGATGGCGGCTAATGCCTAATTGTTTAGCCAAACCAAATGCTGACATGCCATATATCAAGCCAAAATTAATCGCCTTTGCCGCACGTCGTTGATCCTTGCTCACCTGCTCTGGAACAACATCAAATACTTCAGCAGCAGTGGCACGATGTACATCCTCACCGTTTTCAAAGGCTACTATTAAACGCTTATCTTGAGACAGATGCGCCATAATTCTTAATTCAATTTGAGAGTAATCAGCGGCTAATATTACACTCTCATCGGGTGCTATAAATGCCTGACGTATGCGCCTACCCTCTTCCGTTCGCACAGGTATATTCTGTAAATTTGGATCGCTGGATGATAGTCGTCCAGTGGAAGTAACCGCCTGATGGTAAGAAGTATGCACACGACCTGTATCGGCATATATCTGTTTTGGTAATTTATCCACATAGGTGCTTTGAAGTTTTTTTAATGAGCGGTAATTTAAAATTAATTCCGGAAACTCATAATCTTCAGCCAGCTCTTGCAGCACATCTTCCGCCGTCGATGGTTGGCCTTTAGGTGTCTTGCGAATAATTGGCAACTCTAACTGTTCGAATAATATCTGCTGTAATTGTTTGGGCGAATCCAAATTAAACTCTTGCCCAATAGCATCAAATGCCTGCTGTTGAAGGGTATGTATTTTCTGGCCGAGTTGTTGTCCCTGTTTTGCTAAACAGGCGCTATCGATGTAAACCCCCACTCGCTCCAATCGTGAGAGCACTGATACTAAGGGAATTTCAACTTCTTTATACAATGTATATTGCGCTTTTTGCTGACTGAGTTGGGGATGTAAAACCTCATGCAATTGCAAACACATATCTGCATCTTCTGCCGCATAGTCCAATGCAACATCAAGAGCAACTTGATTAAAAGTAATTTGTTTAGCCCCTTTACCGGCCACTTCTTCAAACTTAATATTTTTATGATCTAAATGCAGCGAACATAATGTGTCTAAATCGTGGCGACTAGCGGTTGAATCCAACACATAAGACTGCAACATAGTGTCATGTTGCAAGCCTCGCAAAGTCACTCCAGCACGGGCAAGCACAGACATATCATATTTTAAGTTATGACCCACTTTGGCATGCTTATCACTTTCTAAAATGGGTGACAGTTTCGCCAATACATAAGACTGACTCAATTGTTTAGGGGCGCCCACGTAATCATGGGCGATAGGCAAATAAGCGGCCTCATTGGCTTGTACACAAAAAGACATACCCACCAAATTTGCTTGCATATAATCTAAGCTATCGGTTTCAGTATCAAAAGCAAACAATGGGGCAGCTTTTAATTTCTCTATCCATTCTTGCAAATCATGCTCAGTTAAAATCAGCTGATAGTTTTTTTCAACACCATGACTTGCAGCTATCGAGTCTTGTGAGCTAACAGACAATGGCTGAGTATTATCATTGAGCTCCTCCAGCCATGACTTAAAATTTAGCTCTGTGTAAAGACGCACTAGTTCCGCAGTGTTGTTGTCACTGACACATAAATCATCTAACTCAAAATTTAATTCACAATCTTCTTTAATCGTCGCCAGTTCATATGAAAGCGGAAGATCATCTACTGCAGCTCTTAACTTATCACCGATTTTTCCTTTCACTTCTGCACTATGATCAATTACACCCTGTAGGGTTTGAAACTGAGTCAACCACTTCACCGCGGTCTTTGGGCCCACCCCAGGCACACCAGGAATGTTGTCGGACTTGTCGCCCATCAAAGCGAGATAATCAATAATCTGAGTCGGCTCTACTCCAAATTTTTCCAATACACCTTGCGCATCCATACGCGTATCATTCATGGTATTAATTAAACTGATGTCATCATTGACCAACTGCGCCATATCTTTATCTCCTGTGGAGATAAGCACCTGATAATCTGCTAATACAGCGCGTTTGGCCAAAGTCCCAATGACATCATCTGCTTCCACGCCTTCTACAGACATCAATGGAATACCCAACGCCTTTATGCAGGCATGTAATGGCTCTATTTGACAGCGCAAATCATCCGGCATCGGTGGTCGATGAGCTTTATATTCAGAAAAAATTTCATGGCGAAAAGTTTTACCTTTTGCATCAAAAATCACGCCTACACGACTAGGTCGCTCCTCCTCAATAAGTTTGCGTACCATACGCAATACACCAAAAGTGGCACCGGTAGGCTGACCGGTGTGATTAGTCAGTGGAGGCAAGGCATGAAAGGCTCGATATAAATATGATGAACCGTCAATTAATAGTAATAATGGTTTTTCCGACATGGGCGTTATAAATTGATAAAAAATTGATTAAAGGCAGAATTTACGTCACTTATGCAACTTATCATGTAAACTGCTGGAAGGGAAAATCATGCTATGAATAACAATAAAACCTCTAAAAGCTCGTCCGCAGAAATCAACCAGTTAAGCAATCTATCTCGTGAAAGCTGGAAAATTTTTCAGATCATTGCTGAATTTGTTGAAGGCTTTGAGCGTTTATCCCACATTGCTCCCTCTGTAAGTATTTTTGGCTCCGCACGCATTGCTGATGATCATCCTTATTATCAACTGACTGAAAATATTGCACGTCTGCTATCAGACGCCGGCTTTACCATTGTTAGTGGCGGGGGGCCGGGTATTATGGAGGCAGCCAACAAAGGTGCCTTTGAAGGAAAATCCCCCAGTGTTGGTCTAAATATCTTCTTACCGAATGAACAATCAGGAAATGCTTATCAAGATATTTCACTCAATTTCAGGCATTTTTTTTCTCGCAAAGCAATGTTCGTCAAGTACGCATCAGCTTATGTGGTATTACCAGGAGGATTTGGCACCTTAGATGAATTGGCAGAAATTCTGACACTAGTACAAACTGGGAAGTCACGAAAAATCCCTATCATTTTAGTTGGTACAGAATTTTGGCAAGGCCTACTTGAATGGTTTAGCTCTTCATTGTTAGACACAGGTACAATTTCTAAATCTGACTTAGACCTCATGCAAGTTGTTGATGGGCCAGAACAAGTTGTAAACGCCATTTTTGAATACTATGAAAATCGCACATTCGAACCGTCCACAGAAGAACAACAAAAATTATTAGAACTATAAAACCAATCTGAAATCATAGATCATCATGCTGAATAAATTGATTCACACGATTAACAACATAAATGAGTTCATCGGTCGCAGTATCGCATGGTGCCTATTAGCTATGGTGGTCATTACGTTCTTTAATGTTGTGCTACGTTATGGCTTCAACTTAGGTTCAATTGCCGCACAAGAGAGTGTCATATATCTGCATGCATTTGTATTCATGTTGGCGCTAGCTTACACCTATAAACATGATGCGCATGTTCGTGTGGATGTGTTTTATACCAACTTCTCAGTCACCCAAAAAGCCTGGGTGGACTTACTTGGAACCATTATTTTATTGTTGCCTTTTTGCTTTTACATGGTCATCAGCAGCTGGGAATACACACATAATTCTTGGAAACTTTTAGAAGGCTCAGCTGAAGCAGGCGGACTGCCTTTTGTTTACATACTCAAAACACTCATCCCGGTTATGCCAGCCCTACTCGCCTTACAAGCACTAGTCGTGGTGCTTACCAGCATTCAAACACTCACAAAACAACATTCATAACCTATGTCCATCATTGCTCTAATAATGTTCCTTGCGGTGATCTGTGTGTTAATGACTGGATATCCAGTCGCTTTCACATTAGCAGGAGTATCATTGCTGTTTGCACTCATCGGAACATTATTAAGCGGATTTGATAGCGCTTTGATGCATGCCCTCCCAAGTCGCCTATTTGGCATCATGACCAATGAAACATTAGTGGCCGTCCCCTTATTTGTATTCATGGGTGTCACCCTGGAACGTTCAAAAATTGCTGAACAACTACTGGAAACCATGGGTGAGTTGTTTGGCACCATGCGTGGTGGACTGGCTTACTCTGTAGTGATTGTTGGTATGCTGTTAGCCGCAAGTACCGGCATTGTTGGAGCAACAGTCGTAACCATGGGACTGTTATCTTTACCTACTATGCTCAAGAAAAATTATGATCCCGCACTTTCAAGTGGAATCATCTGCGCCTCAGGGACGCTTGGGCAAATCATTCCACCCTCAATTATCTTAGTATTATTAGGCGATGTTATCTCCACAGCTTATCAACAATCACAATTAGACCAAGGCATCTTCTCACCTAGCACAGTATCGGTGAGTGACCTCTTTGCTGGCGCTTTAATCCCTGGATTGTTGCTGGTCGCCCTTTATATTATTTATATTTTCTATATATCTGTGACACGGCCACAACGCTTACCCGCACCACTACTTACAGCCAAAGATTCAAAACTCGGCTGGCGAGTACTGCGCGCATTAGTGCCACCGATTAGTCTAATTTTTGCTGTGCTCGGATCAATCATCGGCGGCTTTGCAACACCCACAGAAGCTTCATCGGTGGGCGCGGCGGGTGCCTTAGTATTGGCTTTGTTGAATAAACAGTTAAATCTGGAATGTCTAAAATATGTGGTACGGCGCACAACTCATGTGACCTGCATGGTATTTGCTATTTTCATAGGCGCCTCACTGTTCTCATTGGTATTTCGTGCTTATGGGGGTGATGAAGCTGTACATCACTTTCTCACACAACTACCAGGAGGATTATTCACGGCCTTAGTCATCGTTATGGTGCTGATGTTTGTATTAGGGTTTGTGCTCGATTTTATCGAGATCACTTTTGTAGTGGTGCCTATCGTCGGCCCCATACTACTGAGCATGGGAGTTGATCCAATTTGGTTGGGAATTATGATCGCGCTAAATTTACAAACTTCATTTCTAACGCCGCCTTTTGGCTTTGCTTTATTTTATCTGCGCGGAGTCGCGCCCACGAATATCAACACACAACACATCTACAAAGGTGTACTGCCATTTATCGGCATTCAACTGATGGTATTAATGATCGTCGCCAAATGGCCAGAATTGACCACTTGGCTACCTGAATCTTTGAATAATTAATGCGGTAGCCAGAGAGATCCTAGCTAAATATATTCTATTGATATGGCGATACAGTCGGAACCAACTGTAAATAACCAACCACTACTACGACCAGATAAATTGCACCAATACCAAATGTAATCCCGCGTTTAGTGACAGTGCTACCGTCATTGTTTCTGATCGCCTGCGACATGATCACTAGAGCTACAAATGCGTTAGCTAGGAAGAAACCTTGTGTACTCCATTCTTTGGCATCCCACATCATTTTCCATTTATCGTATAATCCACCGTCCATTATTTCTCCTCTGATACATTCGGATTGTTAGATCTCATTTAAAAGATCTTTAATTATTTATTTTTTGGCGAGTATATCAGCCACTCAAAAAAAATTCTTTTTTAAAAATCATCTCATTCAACAAGCCCAAAAAGACCAGGCCAAAAAGAGTCAATTCATAATAAATTCAATGATTTAAGTCTATCTAATGTTAAGATAGGCTCTTTCTGACACATCAAACCAAGCTTTAGATTTACTCAAAAACTTCTGGTATGAGTCATATATTTCACGTGCAAACGGGTCATCCCCCACAACTTCCGCTACAACTTGTTGTGATAATTGTCGGAACTTGTCTAACACTTCCTGCGGAAATTCTCGCATCTCCACTTCATGCTCGTTGATCAACATTTCTAAAGCATCGTGATTTCGAGAAGTAAATTCTTGCATCATATTTTGATTGGCGACACGTGAAGCATATTCAACAATACTTTTTAGATCAGCTGGCAACTGATTGTAAGCTTGTGCATTTACAAAACACTCCATGGTCGTCCCTGGTTCATGCCAGCCAGGAGAGTAGTAGTATTTAGCTGCTTTATGTAGGCCAAATGCTAAATCATTATATGGACCCACCCACTCGGTGGCATCGATCACACCCTTTTGCAAAGAGACAAACAAATCTCCTCCAGGCACATTGACAGGCGTACCACCCGCTAAACGTAACACTTCACCTCCCAGCCCTGGGATACGCATTTTTAAACCGACCAAATCATCTAACGAGTTGATTTCTTTATTAAACCACCCTCCCATCTGCACCATAGAGTTACCAGCAGCCATGGGAATCAAACCAAAGGGTTCATATGCACGTC
>CAZKDD010000031.1:0-7696 GCA_964551535.1 uncultured Thiotrichales bacterium
GTTAATCGAACAACCCTTAGCTAAGCAAATACTCGCTGGAGAATTTTTAGCAGGTGACCACATTGATGCCAATCTAGAAAATGGCATGATACGGTTTAGCAAACAAAAAGTGGTTTGAGACCGCTAAATAAAAATTTACATTGAGCTATAAGGTAGCCATATCAATGACCACCCGATACATCACATCACCCTGCTCTATTCTTTGATAGGCTTTGTTGACATCTTTAATATTGATCACCTCAACATCTGCCGTGATATTGTGTTCGGCGCAGAAATCTAACATTTGTTGAGTTTCTTCAATGCCACCTATGAGCGAGCCAGCAACACGCTTTTGGCCAAATATTAATTTAGCGGCGTGCATTTTCATTGAGGCCAGTCCGACCACAACCATAGTTTGATTAATTTTGAGCAATTCTAAGTAACATGAAAAATCATGCTCCACTGGAATGGTATTCAACAATAAATCAAAGCTGTTTGCCTGTTGTTGCATAGCTGCCTGATCGGTCGATAACAGCACCTCATGTGCACCTAATCGAATGGCATCAGCGCCTTTCTTCTCAGAGCTAGTGATCATGACCACATGTGCCCCCATCGCTGCGGCAAATTTCACTCCCATATGGCCTAAACCGCCTAGGCCAATAATGCCAACTTTATCCCCCTGCTTTACTTGGTAGCGATTAAGTGGAGCAAAACTGGTGATACCCGCACACAGTAACGGGGCAGCAGCATGGAGGTTCAATTTGTCAGACACTTTCAACACACTTTTAGCATCAACCACAATATGGCTGGAATAGCCTCCATAAGTCACTCCCCCTGTATGAGGATCAGGACTATTATATGCCGTGGTCATACCTTGCTCACAAAACTGTTCATGGCCTTGCAGACATGAACTGCATTGATGACATGAGTCCACTATGACACCCACGCCCACATTTTCATTAACTGAGAAACCCATCACTTGCTTACCCATAGCGATAACATGTCCAATAATTTCATGCCCGGGCACAATGGGATAGACGGTGTTACCAAAGTGATTTTTGACAAAGTGAATATCAGTGTGACAGACGCCGCAATAGTCAATTTTGATGAGTACGTCATTTGCGCCCAATTCACGTCGGCTGATCGCATGCGGTACTAGGCGTTGATTGTCGGCATGTGCGGCATAAGCCCGGATATTTTGAAGATTCATAAGCATTTCACTTGAGTAGTCAGTATCAATTTTGATGATTAAATTTTGATGATTTCTATAGCTCAATATCGGAATCAGCATGCATGACTCACCTTGAACAGAGACAACATCAAAATTAACGGCTTGCAATCACCATCAGAGTGCATGATGCACTGTTTTGATCTATGTACAAATCAAAAATCACACCATGTACATAAGCTGTGCAAATGCATAGCAATCGATGCTTTAACAGGATTTGCCCATCATGTTGATTAATTTTCCAACAAAATCAGTGATAATTATCACAATTATATTGTTCATATACTAAAATTTTTGTGGTACTTTGTTGTGCAACCGTGACGGACTACGGCAAGCCTATGCAATGCAAAGTTTTAGATACTTAATATTTTGTATTACAAAGGCCTCTAACAAGGATTGGACGAAAAACAGTTTTTATATGTTCCAGTGCTTAGGAGGCAAAAATGACATTGACTAAACTGCTGAAAGGTTTAACACCGATCGGTCTCATCGCAGCGCTACCTTCTTCAGCGTTTGCGGCAGCAAACCTCCAATCAGATGACTTCGTTGGGATTTCATTCTGGTTGATCTCTATGGCCTTGATGGCCGCAACTGTGTTCTTCTTGTGGGAAACACAAAGTGTAGACGGCAAATGGAAAACTTCCCTTGTTGTGTCTGCCTTAGTGACCTTCATCGCTGCAGTTCATTACTTCTACATGCGTGATGTTTGGATTACTACAGGGGAAACACCAACTGTCTATCGCTATATTGATTGGCTACTCACAGTGCCTTTACTCATGATCGAATTCTTCTTGATCTTGCGTGCCATTGGTAATGCATCAGGCGGAATCTTCTGGCGCCTCCTCATCGGCACCTTGGTCATGTTGGTCCCTGGCTACCTCGCAGAGGCAGGCTATATCAACACTATGCTTGGATTCGTTATCGGAATGTTGGGTTGGTTCTATATCTTGTATGAAATCTTTGCTGGTGAAGCCGGTCAAATGGCAGCCAAAGAAGCATCTCAAGCAGTTCAGAGCTCATATAACTCAATGCGTTGGATTGTTACGATTGGTTGGGCTATCTATCCACTAGGATATGCACTTGGCTACTTCGTCTACATCGATGCTGATGGCAATACAACTCAAGCAGCAAGTGAAGCTTTAAATATCGTTTACAACTTAGCTGACGTGGTGAATAAAATCGCGTTTGGTCTGTTGATCTGGTACGCAGCGACTTCAGAAAGTAAGAGCTGAAAACCTGCATAAAGCTGTTAGCGGGGTCTCCTTAAGAGACTCCGCTATAATTTCAAATAACAGGACTCACATAATAAAAACAATACACCACATGCCACGGATGGATAGTATGAGAGATTGTTATGCAAACTTACGATTTAAGTCTTATTCAACAAGATCTTAGGATCATGGAACAGCGCCTCAACACATACGGCGCCAAACCCATACAAGCTGAAACCAGCTTGAATACACTTTTTAAAAATCACTTGTCGTCGGGTGGCTCAAGAACACGCGCCATGTTAGCTGTGGCAGCAGGACGCGCAACCAACCTTCCTGACGAAGCTCGCTTTGCCGTAGCGACTTCCATAGAGCTACTGCATCAAGCCTCGCTGATACACGATGATATTCAAGATAAAGATACTTTACGCAGAGGCCAAGCAGCCGTGTGGAGTGTTGCCGGTGAATCTTCTGCCATCTGTTTAGGCGATGAACTCATAGGTGCCGCCTATCAGGAATTATCAAAACTACCAGCACCTTACATTCAACAATTGCCACGGCTTATCGCCATGTTATCTAAAGGCATTAGTCTGATGGCAGCGGGACAAACCTTAGACTGTCAATGGACGCCCGCCACACACACCTCATTTCATGATTATGAGTTGATTGTTCGTCACAAAAGCGGTCCCTTATTAGGTTTGCCTATAGCTATGATATTGGCATTAGCTGGCGGCACTGACGAGCATATAGAACAAGTACTCGCAGGCGCTTCCTCTATTGGTGTCGCTTATCAATTAGCTGATGACTTGAGTGATAAAGCTGAAGATCATAAAGTCCGACTCAATGGTTATTGGGTCCTCGCAGGAGAAATGACAGATAGCTCTGATCCTGAGTTTGAGTTACGCAGACAATTTGATTGGCATCTCAATAATGCGCGTGAATGTGTGCAGAATTTACCTCCCTATTGCATCCAAGCATTTGAAGTATTAATTCAAGCCCTACACGACAAATACCCCAGTTTTAGAGACGCCGCCTAATGCGAACCGCAGTAGTGGTCGGTTCCGGTTTAGGAGGGATAGCCACAACGCTGCGTTTACGGGCACTAGGGTTGGATGTACATTTGTTGGAACGTCTTCCTGCCATTGGTGGACGCGCACAATTCTTTGAGCACCAGGGTTATCGACATGATGCCGGGCCAACTGTCATCACCGCTCCATTTCTATTTGACGAACTTTTCCAGCTCTTTGGCGAACAACGCTCGGATTACATAGAGTTTAGAACCTTAGATCCATGGTATCGATTTATTTATCCCGATGGAGATCATTTTAATTATGGCGGCACTCTGGAAGATACATTAGATGAGATAAGACGAATCTCTCCCCGAGATTGTGCTGGCTATCAAGCATTGGTTGCGCACTCTAAAAAAATATTTGATGTCGGGTTTGAACAACTCGCCCATGAACCCTTCCATCAATTCAGCACCATGTTCAAACAAATCCCTCAGCTAGCTAAGTTACGTAGCGACCGAACAGTTTGGGATGTGGTGTGTAAACACCTTCATCACGATAAACTCAGACAGGCTTTCTCAATTCAACCCCTGTTAGTGGGAGGCTCCCCATTTGACACCACCAGTATTTATGGCCTCATTCATTATTTGGAGAGAGCTTATGGCATCCACTTTGCCATGGGTGGCACAGGGGCACTCATTAAAGCCTTAGAAAAGTTAATGCTCAAGCAGGGTGTTACTTTACAAACGGATACCACAGTGGATGAAATTCTTATACAAGGTCGTCGAGCTAAAGGCGTCAAGTGCACATCTGGCGAGGTCATAGAAGCCGACTGCGTCGTTTACAACGGTGATCCTATGCATATGTATCGACACTTAATGCCAGAAAAAAGTCTACCCATTACCACTCGACTTAAGCGCAAACACAGCAAGCTCTCTATGGGTTTGTATGTATTATTTTTCGGCACTGCACATCAATACAATGACGTTGCTCATCATACTATTTGGATGGGTAGACGATACAAGGCGCTATTGGACGACATATTTCATCACCAGATTCTGGCTGATGATTTTTCCCTCTATGTACACCGACCGACAGCCACAGATCCATCTTTTGCACCATCAGGGCATGACAGTTTTTATGTGCTTGCTCCTGTTCCACACCAAGGTGGCAATATCAATTGGCAAATCGAAGAGCCGAAACTCAGAGAAAGAATTATTTCTGCATTGGATAAAACTTTGTTACCACAGCTTAAACAACATATTCGTGCACCTTTCTCAATGACGCCTGATAATTTTGCCGAAGATTATCTTAGTTATCAGGGTGCGGGATTTTCAGTCGCACCGTTACTCACTCAATCGGCTTGGTTTCGTTTCCATAACAAAGCAGAAGGCTTTGAAAATTTATTTCTTGCCGGTGCGGGTACTCATCCTGGTGCAGGCATGCCGGGGGTGATTTCATCAGCTAAAGTGGTTGAGACGCTAGTCAAGCGTTCACTCAATGCGAAAGCTGCCTAACTCACATAAGACCAAGTCTATGAGTCAGGAACTACTAAAAAAATATGGAACGACTTTTCATTTTGCCAGTCAATTTTTGTCGTCAAAACAGATAGATGCGTGTGCAGAGCTATATGGAATATGCCGAGAAATAGACGATATCGCTGACCTTAATCAAGATGCACTGCAAGCACAGCAAACACTTGCTGAGCTTAAACAGGCATTACTAACCCAAGACTTAACCCATCCTCTAGCTTACCGCGCACTGGCAATGTCACCTAAGATCAACATCGATGTGCTGGTAGAATTGATCGATGGTGTCATGCAAGATATCCATGACGTCAATTTCCAAGATGAGGCCGAATTAATGCAGTATTGCTACCAAGTAGCCGGCACGGTTGGACTCATGATGTGTGATATTTTTGAGGTCCATGATCCACAAGCTCGCCATCACGCTATTGATCTAGGGGTGGCCATGCAACTGACGAATATTTCACGAGATGTATGTGATGATGCCAATATGGGGCGACGTTATCTGCCGGCTAGTTTAGTTGGCTCACTCAAGCCAGAACAGATTCTCAACCCTGATTCTGAACAAGCCAAACGCATTCAAAACGCACTAGAATATTTATTACAGCAAGCAGAATTACGCTACCAATCGGGATTTCTAGGACTCGCTTTTCTGCCGAGGCGAGCGCGCTTTGCTATTTTTATTGCTGGATTAATCTACCGTGATATCGGAATAATCATACAACGCCGTAACTACAATGTTTGGTTGCCACGCGCCTATACTAGCAAGGTTCGAAAAATCGTTACTTCATTGCGAGGAATGGCCGCATTCATCAGCATGAAAAAATATCATCATTATCAAGGGCACCATAATGCCGCTCTGCACCGCGGACTGAATCATAGTCCCGGAGTACATTGGGCCTAGACGCCTATGAAACCCTGGATACACATTGTCGGTGGTGGTCTCAGCGGCTTATCACTTGCCCGTGCTCTAGCACAGTATCCACAACTCCCAGGCCAAGTTATTATCTCAGAGCCGCAGTCAAAGATAACCAATGATAAAACTTATAGTTTTTGGTTCGATGAATTTCAACGTACTCTACTAGCGCCCGAAGTTGAATACCACCATTGGAGTCTCTCTACAGCATCAAAGCACATCGAACATACCGGCGACCGTATGCGCTACGGCTCGCGTAGTGCTTTATCAGTATATGAAGAAGCGCATGCCTATATACAAAGACACCCACAAATTACTCTCAATAATATTGCGCTCAATCAGGCTCCTGAGGCCGAACACGTATTCGATAGTCGCCCACCCACCATAGACCAATTTCGAATTACTCAGAGTTTTGTTGGCACCGAGGTACAGTTCTCAACACCCCACGGCATCACCACAGTCAGCTTGATGGACAATCTGCGCGCCATTACTACTGGTGTTGAATTTTTGTATGTTTTACCCTTAACCTCATCAAAATTACTCGTAGAGCACACCCAATTCACCACTCAAGCCGCTAATCTGGATTATCTAAAACAACTCAATGAACAATGGCTACAACAATCATTCAAACAACCTTTCCAAATAGTGCGCGAAGAAAAAGCACATATACCGATGGGTTTCGAATCCATATCGAACCATTGGGGCATGCCCATTGGTACTCGCGCCGGTATGACACGTGATAGCACAGGGTATGGTTACAGCACTATTAAACAATGGTGTCATCGTGCCGCTCATACATTGGCGCAAGACAATCAATGCCAACCCTACCGATCTTCAAAGTTATATCATTGGATGGATTCACTTTTGCTCGACTTAATTCAACATCGACCAAATACAATACCAGATATATTAATGGCCATAGGGCAAGGCTTAGATGCTGATACATTCGCCAGTTTTATGATGAAAACACAGCCTAGAGATGCGATAAAAGTCATGCGGCATGCCCCCAGCAAACCATTTGTATCCGCATTGCTAAAACAATATCAATGGATTTAAATATCATCATAGCCAGCCTTATCATCGCCATCATGGGCATACCGCATGGCGCCTTAGATCCGGTGATTGCTCACCGTTATGGCTTAATTCATAGTAAGTTTTCCGGCTTTTTATTCATACTAATTTATCTCATGGCGACTATCGCTGTGATTGTAAGCTGGCTAGCCTTCCCACAATTAACACTGATGATATTTTTATTAATTTCAGCCCTTCATTTTGGACGTGACTGGCAATCATCACTCAATTTTGGTGGATTCGGTTATGGTGCTTTAGTGGTTGGGCTTCCTGTTATTGCCCACCAAGATCAGGTACTGGAAATATTTAATTTTCTTTTAATTGAATATAACTCACCCTATCCGAACCTATTACTCTATGCATTAACAGGGATTGGTTTATTATTGCTAGCATTCAACGCAAATAACCTTAAGAGCAAACAAATATTAGAACTTGCACTAATAATTGCGACGAGTCTGTTGCTATCCCCAATATGGTATTTTGTGTTTTTCTTTTGTTGCCTACACAGTCCACGACATTTGTATTCAGAATTTAAACATATCAAGATTCATCAACGGCCAACTGCATTGATGATAATGACAGTCATCACACTTATCACTTTAATGATTGCTGTGGCCTACATATATTTTCAGAGTCAAATTCAGCAACAAATTTTGCTTGATCAACTCCTTTATCAAGTAATATTCACCGGACTGGCCGCACTCACGGTACCACACATGTGTTTATTGGAATGGGTAGACAAAAACTCAATTGACTAAGTA
>CAZKDD010000031.1:7796-9286 GCA_964551535.1 uncultured Thiotrichales bacterium
GAGTTAGATTTATTAGCAATGAAAATGTCATTGACGTGATCTATAGTGAAGCCTTATCTCTCATACTCACTAAGAAAATTTTACATAAGCTATCTAACAATATACGCCTGTGTGGTTTGTTTTATAAAATTAACGTCACCAACAACATCAAAATACTGAGGCAAAGTATCAAAGTCACTCTCATATGTGTAATACGTTGTTTTTCAACTAATTGGCTTTGAAGTTTTTGTATATTGCGTTGGCTTTCTAAAATAGATTTCAGTACATCCGTATCGCGTGTGGCTTGTGCACCCAATCTCTCAGAGATTATACCGAGATAGCGCACTGTCCCCGTCATGGTGTCTAATTTTTCTTTCAGTTCTTTATCATTCACAGTGATTCTCCCTAGCCATACACTATGGTACCTGAACAATTATCATTAGCTACATATTGTCCATTACTAACGATGTGTCTAGCAGTTCATATTTGAAAAAGTATTTGTGGGTCACTTTAAATTCCATTATTGTCATTTGCTTAGCATAACTAGCCTGTCCGCCTGAGCTTTGCGCACGCTCAATGACATTTCACCCCTATGAGATAGTGTTTACACAATTGAATGATGAAAATAACAAGCATCCAAGTTGGTACACCGACTAATTATTTACACAACCAAAAGTCTGCTATCAATAAACAACCGGTAGATGGGCCTATTTATGTGGGTGTTGATAATCTAGCTGGTGACAAACAAGCAGACTTACAAGTCCATGGTGGGCGTGATAAAGCGGTATATGTTTATCCTATGGAGCACTATGCATACTGGCAACAATCTACTGGCCTGTTGAGAAAACCTCGTCTTAAATTACCTAAAAATCCCCATGGTAGCTTTGGTGAAAATCTCACCCTTTCAGGTTTAAGCGAAGACAAGGTTTGCATCGGCGATGTGTTTGCTTGTGGAGAAGTCTTATTACAAGTCACCCAGCCCCGCGAACCTTGCTGGAAACTAGCGTTTAAGTTCAAACAAAAAAAACTACCGATGTGGGTCATTACCAGCGGACGCACCGGCTGGTATATGCGCGTGCTTAACGAGGGCGAGATTGAAAGCGGCATGACTATGACGCAAGTTGAACAGGGTTGTCAGGATTGGTCTGTTTTGACTAGCAACCAACTTTATCACAGCAAAATAGCAAATCCAGACAAACTCGAATCGATAATACATTGTGCCGGCTTGTCTGAATCGTGGCGTAGTAGTTTTGAGCGACGTCTACAAATACTGCTACAACGGAGTAAAAATAACTACTCATAAAATTATCTTATACCTAAATCACAAGATGATCGTTCTTTTCTGAAGATCATAGTATGACATGATGAAACAAACTCTAATGTCGAGACATCGATCAATTTTGATCGAATATCAACAACTCATATATTTCTAGTATAGATTTTTCTAGTATCAAGAAGAATGGTGGCTATGGGTGGACTTGAACCACCGACCCCAGCATTATGAATGCTGT
>CAZKDD010000032.1:0-9083 GCA_964551535.1 uncultured Thiotrichales bacterium
ATTTGCCAATGCATATCGACCGCGATCATAAAACGATCCCTTAGTATGACTGGGATCACAACAAACATCGCTGTTAGTATCATGTGTAAAGTAAACACCCCTAGATCCAAGCGTAATAATTGCCTATCTGAGAGCACTGTCCTAAGAGTGGCCTGATCCAGCGTGGCGTGATGAATCTGAGTAACAGGCGTAGGAATCAACAGTGCTACAACCGATATACTGATGATAGCCAATACAGCAGTCATCCAGAAAATCCCTTGCACCCCAATCCATCCCTGAAGTAATGGGCCTATTATCAGCGCAAGCATAAAAGAAGCGCCTATGCTGGCTCCGATAATTGCCATGACTTTAGTTCGATGCTGTTCACGTGTTAGATCAGAGGCCAATGCCATAATAGCTGATGCAATTGCCCCTGCACCTTGCAACGCTCGACCAACAATAACCCAATATATAGAAGTCGCTGAAGCGGCCACTATACTTCCTAGGACAAAAATCAGTAATCCAATAATGATCACTGGCTTACGCCCTATACGATCTGACCAAGCACCAAATGGAATTTGCAAAATAGCCTGTGTCAGTCCATAGACTCCAATTGCAAGCCCCACTAACAAGGGCGTGACCTGATCTAAATTTTCAGCATAGATAGAAAAAACCGGCAGGATCATAAATAACCCTAACATCCGAGTCGCATAAATTAATGCCAATGACAGGGCTGTTTTAAGCTCGATAGAATTCATTAAATCCTCTTAAATATATGAGTCTGCTGGAGTAGATCAGCTATTGTTTAGATCAACCATGAGTAATTTTGCTTTCAAAGTACTTATGCACGTATATTAACAAGTTTAATTCCACTGAGAAATGCGCATGGCAGGTATACAGATACGCGGGGCACGCACCCATAATCTAAAAAACATTGATTTAGACCTTCCCCGTGATCAATTAATCGTCATTACCGGATTATCTGGCTCAGGCAAATCCTCGCTTGCCTTTGATACCATTTTTGCTGAAGGTCAAAGACGTTATGTTGAGTCTTTATCTGCCTATGCCCGTCAGTTTTTAGCGCGCATGGAAAAACCGGACGTTGATCATATTGAGGGCTTATCACCTGCGATTTCTATTGAACAAAAATCAACCTCACATAATCCACGCTCCACTGTTGGCACAATTACTGAAATTTACGACTATTTGCGCTTACTGTATGCACGTATAGGTACGCCACGTTGCCCGACCCATCACCTAGATCTTGATGCTCAAACTGTCAGCCAAATGGTTGATAAGGTGATGGAACTTCCCGCTGATAGCCGCATGATGTTGTTGGCGCCAGTAGTACAGAATCGGAAAGGAGAACATTTACAACTCTTACAATCTTTACATGCTCAAGGCTTTTTGCGTGCTCGCATCGATGGAGAAGTTTATGAATTAGATGAACCACCGCAACTAGATCTGCGTAAAAAACATAATATTGAAGTTGTGGTAGACAGATTCAAAGTAAAACCAGGCATTGAGCTTAGGCTGGCTGAATCCTTCGAAACCGCATTAAAATTAGCCGATGATGTTGCCCATGTCGCCTATATAGACGAAGCTGATAAAGACCCAATCCTATTCTCTGCCCAATTTGCATGTCCAGTCTGTGGCTATAGCGTCAGTGAATTAGAGCCTCGTCTATTTTCTTTTAACAATCCGATGGGAGCTTGCGCTCATTGCGATGGCCTAGGCACTGAAGATTACTTCGAACCTGAGCTTATTATCAGCTCTCCTCAACTCAGTTGTGCAGGTGGCGCTATTCGCGGTTGGGATCGCCGCAATGCGCATTACTATCAAATGATTCAATCACTGGCAAAACACTACCAATTTGATATCGATACACCCTATGAAGATCTTGATATGGAGATTCAAGAAATACTCTTATACGGTAGTGGCGATGATGACATTGATTTCAAATATGTGAATCAAAAAGGCCGAACCAGCACCAAACGCCATCCATTTGAGGGCATTATCCCGACCATGGAACGACGCTATAATGAGACCACCTCAAATTTAGTGCGGGAAGAATTAAGCAAGTATCTCGCCACCCAACCTTGCAGTCATTGTGAAGGTGATCGACTCAATGTACAGGCACGAAATGTATTCGTTAACGAGGCCAACCTACCCTCATTAACAGCTATTTCAATTCAGCAAGCGCTGGCATTTTTTGAAACATTGCAATTAGATGGTCATCGCGCGCAAGTTGGCGCTAAGATCATTCATGAAATCCGAGACCGACTGTCATTTTTAGTCAATGTAGGATTAGATTATCTATCTCTAGAGCGCAGTGCAGACACTCTCTCAGGCGGAGAGGCCCAACGTATCCGACTGGCATCCCAAATTGGCTCTGGCTTAGTCGGAGTCATGTATGTGCTTGATGAGCCTTCAATCGGCCTTCATCAACGTGACAATCAACGTTTGCTTGAGACACTGACACGGCTGAGAAATCTGGGCAATACAGTCATTGTGGTCGAACATGATGAAGAAGCCATCAGAGCGGCTGACTATGTCGTTGATATTGGGCCGGGCGCCGGATGCCATGGCGGTGAAATTGTTGCACAAGGCACAGCTCAAGAAGTGTATGACGATCCAAAATCGTTAACTGGACAATATCTTTCTGGCGCTAGATCAATTGAGGTTCCTCAACAACGCACTGCACGTGATCCGGATAGACAATTGGTGATCAAAGGAGCCTGTGGTAACAACTTAAAGTCTGTCGATGCTGAATTTCCAGTGGGATGCTTCATTGCAGTCACCGGTGTATCAGGCTCAGGCAAATCAACCTTAGTCAATGATACCCTGTATGCCTGCATGGCTCGCAGTTTAAACAAATCCAGCATTCCAGTGGCCGCTTATGAGGATATTGAGGGTATCGAACACTTTGATAAAGTCGTAGACATAGATCAAAGCCCGATTGGCAGAACCCCTCGCTCCAACCCAGCAACTTATACTGGCTTATTCACGCCCATCAGAGAGCTATTTGCGGGCACTCAAGAGGCACGTTCTCGCGGTTACAATCCAGGGCGCTTCAGCTTTAATGTTAAAGGTGGGCGCTGTGAAGCCTGTCAAGGTGATGGCGTGATTCGTGTCGAAATGCATTTCTTACCAGATGTTTATGTGCCCTGCGAAGTGTGTAAAGGCCAACGCTACAATCGCGAGACACTAGAGATACGCTATAAAGGTAAGAATATATACGAAGTATTACAAATGACTATTGAGGAAGCCCTGAGCTTTTTTGACGCTGTCCCTGTCATAAAACGCAAACTCGAAACGCTGGTTTCAGTGGGGCTCACTTACATCACTCTTGGACAGAGCGCGACAACCTTATCGGGTGGTGAGGCACAACGAGTGAAACTATCACGTGAATTATCCAAACGCGATACAGGGAATACTCTGTATATCCTTGACGAACCAACCACAGGTCTACACTTTTATGATGTAGAACAGCTTTTAGGAGTACTACACAAGCTAAGAGATCATGGTAATACTGTGATTGTAATTGAGCATAATCTCGACGTCATCAAAACTGCCGACTGGCTGATAGACTTGGGGCCAGAAGGTGGTGCGGATGGTGGAGAAATTATCGCCACCGGCACCCCTGAAGAAGTCTCCCAATGTAAACGTTCTTATACTGGCCAATTTCTTAAGCCGATGCTATCGACACCTAGCAAATAGACCTATATCAGCACAACAACAATATTTTCTGACATTTTTAAAAAGCACTTCAGCGGCTAAATTAAACACCAAATACCACAGCATCAATATGGTGCTTGATGCTGTGGTATCAATGCTGTGCTATCTATGTTGTATTATCAGGGTCAATAGCTACATGACAACTTCAAAGCCCAGAAACCATATCCGTGGTGCGCCTGAACGAGGACCATAGGGTTGGCGAGACACAATGTATTCCTCTTCAAATAGGTTATGAACGCCAGCAAATATATGTGCATTATTTTTCACATCATAACGAACAGATAAATCAACCGCCTCATAGGAATCAGTTTTACCAAATCTAGCATCAGGTTCTCCAACACCATTAACTTCGGAATCAACATTATTTGCACTGGTGAAAGTTTCATCTACAAAGCTAGCAATGATTGATGCTCGCCAGCGAGACAACTGTATCGCACTGCCGAGATTAATTTGATAGTCAAAAATGTATCGGACATAAAAAAAGCCAGAAATCTGGCTTTTTTTACTTGTTATGAGAGTTAGTATTTATCAGGCTTCAGGGCGATCAACTAACTCGACTAATGCCATTGGCGCGTTATCTCCGGCACGAAAACCACATTTAAGAATTCGCAAATAACCCCCAGGACGCTCCTTATAGCGCGGGCCCAACTCTGTAAATAATTTACCAACAGCCGCCTTATCACGTAAACGAGAAAATACCAGACGACGTTGAGCAACTGAATCTGTCTTAGCTCGCGTGATTAATGGCTCAATAACACCACGCAATTCTTTAGCTTTCGGTAATGTTGTTTTGATGACTTCATGCTCAACCAAAGAAACTGCCATATTGCGAAACATAGCGTTTCGATGCGCGTCGGTTCTATTTAATTTTCTACCTGAGTGTCTATGTCGCATTATTTTTCCTAATCAATTCTACTGATTCTAGATGATCAATTTACGATCATCTTTCATATGTGCTGGTGGCCAATTTTCTAAACGCATACCCAATGATAATCCATGTGAACCTAATACATCCTTGATTTCAGTCAAAGATTTCTTACCAAGATTGGGGGTCTTCAAAAGTTCGACTTCTGTGCGTTGAATTAAATCACCAATATAATAAATATTCTCTGCTTTCAAGCAATTAGCTGATCGCACTGTGAGCTCTAAATCATCAACTGGACGCAACAAGATAGGGTCGATCTCAGCCTCAGCTTTGACTTGTTCTTCTTGTTCGTCACCCTGCAAATCAACAAACACTGTCAGTTGCTGCTGCAAAATGCCAGCAGCTTTACGAACTGTCTCTTCTGGATCAACAGTGCCATCTGTTTCCAACTCTATAATCAGCTTATCCAAGTTGGTACGTTGTTCTACACGCGCACGATCGACTGAATATGACACGCGACGCACAGGGCTATAGCTTGCATCTAGCAGAAGTGTTCCTATAGCTCTGTCCTCAGTTTCTACCTGTTGAGTCGCTGGGACATAGCCGCGCCCAACCGCCGCTTTGAGCGACATATTCATAGCTGCGCCACTGGTTAAATGGGCAATCACATGATCTGGATTAACGATTTCAATATCTTGGTCACCTTGTATATCTCCAGCTGTTACTACACAAGGCCCTACTTTGTTAACTGTCAGGGTAGTCTCTGTTTTATCATGCAGCTTGATTGCAACGCCCTTGAGGTTGAGAAGGATATCTACGACATCTTCTTGCACGCCCTCAATGGCGGTGTATTCATGGAGCACACCTTCAATCTGCGCTTCTATGATTGAACAGCCTGGGATCGACGATAACAATATTCGTCTTAATGCATTTCCAAGGGTGTGTCCAAAGCCACGCTCAAGCGGCTCTAGGATTATTTTTGCATTGCGCGGGCTAGTAATATTAACATCAACTAACCGTGGTTTAAGTAACTCACCTGTATTTGCCACAATATATAACCTCTTAAGCTGTTATTACTTAGAATATAATTCGACTACGAGTGATTCATTAATGTCAGCAGACAAATCAGAACGCTCTGGTGCTGATTTAAACGTACCTGTCATTTTTTTTGTATCAACCGTTACCCAGTCTGGAAATCCAAATTGCTCTGCTGTGTTCAGTGAGTCTTGAATTCTTAGCTGTTTACGCGCCTTCTCTCTGATTGAGATTACGTCATCAGCTTTACATTGATATGAAGGTATATTGACAATATCCCCATTCACTACCACTGATTTATGACTAACTAACTGGCGACATTCCGCACGAGTCACCCCGAAGCCCATGCGATATACAACATTATCTAAACGACATTCTAGCAACTCTAAAAGATTCTCACCGGTGGAACCTTTGCGTTGAGAGGCTTTTTTATAGTAATTGCTAAATTGCTTCTCAAGCACGCCATACATGCGGCGTAACTTCTGTTTTTCTCTCAACTGCAGACCATAATCCGAGGTTCTACCTCGCTTATCACCATGCTGTCCAGGGACTTTGTCTGCTTTACATTTAGAGTCCAGTGGACGTGCACGGCTCTTTAAGAATAAATCCGTACCCTCACGACGACTCAGCTTACACTTTGGTCCTAAATATCTTGCCATAATGAACTACACTCTTCTCTTTTTCGGTGGACGGCAACCGTTATGTGGAATCGGTGTGATATCTGTAATGTTAGATATCTTAAAGCCTAATGCATTTAACGAACGTACTGCAGATTCACGACCGGGCCCCGGACCTTTAACAAGCACGTCGAGGTTTTTCATGCCATATTCTAGAGCGACGTTACCGCAACGCTCTGCTGCCACCTGAGCAGCAAAAGGCGTACTTTTGCGTGAACCGCGAAAACCAGACCCACCAGAAGTTGCCCAACAAAGAGCATTACCTTGGCGATCAGTAATGGTAATAATAGTGTTATTGAACGACGCGTTAATATGAGCGATTCCATCAGTGACCGTTCTTTTAGTCTTTTTACGAGTACGAGCTGTATTGCCTGCTGCCATATTGTTAACCTTAATTTATCGTTTAATAGGACGACGAGGCCCTTTGCGTGTACGTGCATTAGTTTTGGTGCGTTGACCACGAAGCGGCAAACCACGGCGATGACGAATGCCTCGGTAAGTTCCAAGATCCATCAAACGCTTAATGTTCATTGAAACTTCACGACGAAGATCCCCTTCGACTTGATATTTACCAACTTCTGTTCTTAACTTTTCCACTTCTTCTTCAGTCAGGTCTTTGATTTTAACTGTGGGTAAGATACCTGCTGATGCACAAATCTCTCGTGCACGAGTACGTCCAATACCGAAAATGGATGTTAATCCAATCTCTGTATGTTTTTGTACTGGGATGTTGATACCAGCAATACGTGCCACTCTATGCTCCTAATATTGTGTTATGTGTGTTCTCACACTGGGCCGCGAATTTTACCTATAAAATCACGGGTTTCAATGGTTTATGATCAAATTAACCTTGGCGCTGCTTGTGTCTTGGATCAGTACAAATGACGCGCACAACGCGATTTCTACGGATCACTTTACAATTACGACAAAGTTTTTTTACTGATGCTCTTACTTTCATGTCTACATTCCAAATATGTATCTATCGTGGTCGACCTGCACGGCCACCCTTTAAATTAGCTTTCTTCATTAATCCTTCATACTGGCTGGACATCAAATGAGATTGCACCTGAGCAATAAAGTCCATCACCACCACTACGATGATTAACAGGGAAGTACCTCCAAAATAGAAAGGCACATTCCATTTTAAAATCAAAAATTCGGGCATCAAACAAACTAATGTAATGTATATTGCCCCCACCGCTGTCAATCTTGTTAACACGCTATCTATGTAACGTGCGCTCTGCTCACCTGGGCGAATACCGGGGATGAATGCGCCCGATCTTTTTAAATTATCTGCCGTATCACGCGAATCGAATACGATAGCCGTGTAGAAAAAGCAGAAGAAAATAATCGCTAAGGCATAAAACAATACGTATAACGGTTGCCCGGGTGCCAATGTCGACGCAATCCCCTGTAACCATGCAAACCCATCAACGTTGCCCGCCCACTGTGCCAGCGTGGCAGGAAACAGAATAATACTCGACGCAAAAATCGGAGGTATCACTCCCGACATATTCAGCTTCAACGGAAGATGACTGCTTTGAGCAGCATACATTTTTCTGCCTTGTTGGCGTTGTGCATAATTAACTGTAATACGACGTTGACCACGTTCTACAAAAACGACAAATCCTGTTACAGCAATAGCCATAACAAACAATAACAACACCAATGCACCGGAGAGTTCGCCTGTACGAGCAAGTTCTATGGTTCCTCCGAACGCCGCCGGTAAACCAGCAACAATCCCAGCAAAAATAATGATAGAAATACCATTACCTATACCACGTTCTGTGATTTGCTCACCCAGCCACATCAAAAACATGGTTCCAGTCACTAAACTGATTGCTGCAGTAAATACAAAGCTAGGTCCAGGACTTATTGCGATACCCTGATTCTGTAAAGCAATTGATACGCCCACTGCTTGGAACGTCGCTAATACAACCGTTCCATAACGGGTGTATTGTGTAATCTTTCTTCGTCCTGCTTCACCCTCTTTTTTCAGCTCTTTAAGTGAGGGGATAACCGCACTCATTAACTGCATGATAATAGAAGCTGAAATATAAGGCATGATACCGAGTGCAAAAATACTTAGACGCTCTAGGGCTCCCCCTGAGAACATATTGAACATGCCCAGTATCGTGCTGCTCTGTTCTTCAAAGAACCTAGCCATCGCTGCAGGATCAATGCCTGGCGTTGGAATAAAGGTACCAATACGAAAAACTATCAGCGCAATCAATACGAATAACAATCGCTGATTCAACTCAGAGAGTTTACCTGAACCACCCATTTGGGCTGCCATGTTTTCGCGAGATACTGACATATTAACTTAGTCTTCTATAGTCCCACCCGCAGCTTCCACCGCGGCACGTGCGCCTTTAGTGAATGCCAAACCACGAGTTTTTACCGCTTGAGTAATTTCACCTGAAAGTATCACTTTTACACGTTTCGTGAAGGCTGGAACTAGATTAGCTTCGATTAGAGCTTTCAAATCGACCACTTCTGCATTAGTGAGCAACAATTCATGCAATCTTAATTCTGCGGTTAATTTCGCTTTAGCAGAAGTAAAACCATACTTTGGTAGACGGCGTTGCAAAGGCATTTGACCACCCTCGAAACCCACTTTGTGAAAACCGCCAGAACGTGACTTTTGACCCTTGTGTCCGCGACCACAGGTTTTACCCCAACCAGAACCGATACCTCGACCAACGCGTTTAGCATTGCTACGACTGCCCTGGGCAGGTTTTAATGAATTAAGACGCATCTTATAATTCCTCTACCTTGAGCATGTAATT